>CAZEGY010000267.1:0-5013 GCA_964511815.1 uncultured Rhodovulum sp. | reverse complement strand
CAGGCGCTCGGCGAGCAGTTCTGCCTCGCGCGGACCTACGCGATCGAGCAGGGCGACAGCCTCGCCGGCACGGTGCAGGGCTTCTCGATGGCCGAGATGGAGACCCAGTGCGACGCCTTCGCGCCGTCGATGACCGGCTATCAGGCCCGCCTCGCCGCCCAGAACCCGGCCGAGGTCAGGGCCGCGCTCCAGGACTTCGTCTCCTCGACCGGCGCGCCGCCGGCGCAGATGAGCGGCAGCGCCCGCATCTGCCTCGGCATCGGCTATCGCGGCGACGACGCCGAGGTGGCGCTCGCCGCGGCGCTCGTCCTCGTCGGTCTCGGCGAGGAGGCCTACGACGAGCTCCTCGGCCACCACCTGATGAACGGCTTCGCCACGCCGAAGCGGAGCGACCGCGGGCTCGAGTGGCTCGGCACCGCCGCGGAGGCGCTCGCCGCCGGGGCCAACCCGCTCGTCGCCAACGGTGCCGCCGCCCACGTGGCGCTGCTCGCGCAGGCGGTCGCCGAGCTCTCGGGCACGGCGCCGGCGCCGGTGCTCCAGGACGCCGCCGCGACCGTCCCGCTCCAGGGCCTCGCGCTGCCGACGGCGCCGGCGGCCGAGTGAGGGCGCGGCCTCAGGGCAGCGCCAGGTCGACCCAGACGAGGCGGTGGGCGGTCGCGCCCGCCGCGGCCGCCAGGGCTGCGTCCGGCGCGGGCCAGAACACCCCCGCGTCGATGACCGCGAGCTCGGCCGAGGGCAGCACGTAGTCGACCCGCAGGTTGCCGGGCCCGTCCTCGCGCCAGTCGGCGGTGTCGAGCCCCGGGTCGCCTGCGTGCCCCGGCGTCGCCGCCGCCCGGCCGCCGGCGCTCGCCGGCCGCGGATCGCGGAGCCGGGGATGGGCGAGGAGCGCCGCGATCGCGGCGCGCTCGCCGGCGCCGTCGGCGGGATCGAGGTTGAGGTTGCCGAGGACCACGACCGGCCCGTCGGGCAGGCGCGCGGCCCGGCCGTCGTCGGCGGGCAGGGCGGTGCCGTCGAGATAGAGCGACCACAGGCGGATCTCGTCGGCGTTGCGCCGGCGGTTCAGCCCCTCGGGGCCGTCGAAGAGCGGCGGCGTCGGGTTCGCGGCGAGGACATGGAGCCGGCCGCCGTCCGGCAGGACCACCGGCACGTCCCAGTGCGACCGCGACGACAGGCGCAGCGCCGCCTGCGCCGCGGCGTCGGGGAACGGGCCGCCGTCGGGGCGGACGGGGAGCCCGGCCCCGGGAAGCTCGGCCCAGCGCAGCGCGCGGAAGGTGCGCGCCGCCGCCGCGTCGAGGGGCAGCCGGGACAGGAGCGCCATGCCGCCGTGGCCGGGGAAGCGCCCCCAGCCGAGGGCGTCGGCCGGGCCGGCGCGGCGGCCGTCGCCGTCGAGATCGTGGCCGGACGGGACCCCGGCGTTCACCGGGGCGGCGAAGGCATCGGCGAAGGCGAGGCCCTCCGGCCCCTCGGCGAGCCGCGCGCGGAAGGCGGCGAGGGCGCGGCCGCGGTGGTCGTGGTCGAAGCCGGTGAGGAGCAGCACGTCGGGGCGCACGGCGCGGATGACGTCGAGGACGCCGGCGAGCGCGCCTTCGGGCGGACGACCGAGCTCGGCGAGGAGCAGCCCCGGCCCGTCGCGGGTGAGGCCGACGTCGTAGGTGGCGACGCGGAGCGTCCCGGCGCTGGCCGGCGCGACGGCGAGGGCGACGGCGAGGGCGACGGCGGGGGCGAGAAGGACGGCGAGAAGGCGGCGGGGCATCGGCGGCAGGCTCGCCGCGGCGGGGTTAACGCCCGGCTAACGCCGGGCGCCCGCGGGCGATCGCGGCGACGTAGCGGCGGGCGGCGAGGCCGAGCGGGCGGTCGTTGCGCCAGACCACGTCGACCCAGAGGCGCACCGCGTTCGTCGCCCCGGCGATCGGCAGCCGGGCGAGGCGGCCGGCGGAAACCGCGGGGGCGGCGAGCGCCTCGGGGAGGAACGCCCACCCGAGCCCGCCCTCGACGAGGCGCAGCGCCGCGAGGTGGCTGTCGACGCGCCAGACCGCGCGCGACAGCACGACGCGCGGGTCGGCGCGGGCCGGATCGCGGCCGGCGACCGCCACCTGGCGGTGGTCGGCGAGGTCGCCGAGCCGCGGCGGGCGCGCGGCGGTGAGGAGCGCGTGGCCCGGGGCGGCGACGGCGACGAGCACCGCCTCGCCGACCTCCTCGAAGGCCTCGCCGTCGTCGAGGGTCGGCCGCTCGAAGACGAGCGCGAGCTCGGCGGCGCCGGCGAGGAGGAGGCCGAGCATCTCGTCCTGGCTTCCCGAGAGCACCGCGACCTCGAGCGCGGGGTAGTCGGCGGCGATCGCCGCGAGCGGCGCGTCCCAGCCGGTCGACAAGAGCTCGGCGGCGACGGCGAGCCGCAGGCGGCGCTCGAGCCCGGCGTGGAGCGAGAGGGCGTGGGCGTCGAGGCGGCGGAGGCCGCTCGCCACCGCCCGCGCCTCGGGCTCGAGCGCCCGCGCCGCCGCCGTCGGCACCGGCTCGCGCCCCGAGCGGTCGAAGAGGGCGAGGTCGAGCTCGGCCTCGAGGTTGGCGATGGCCATGCTGACCGCCGACGGCACCCGCCCGAGCGCGCGGGCCGCGGCGGAGAACGAGCCGCGGTCGAGGACGGCGAGAAACAGCCGCACGGTCTCGCTGGTGAAGGCCATCGGCGCCAACCTGTCAACCATATTGATAGGACGTGACTGTTTGTATCACCGCGAATCGGCTAGGACCAGCCGCGACAGCGGGCGTTCCGTCCGCGAGAGAACGTTCGTGAGAAGTACCATGCAGGGCCTGAAGCGCCGGATCGTCTACGTCACCGCCTACGAGGGGATCGCCATCCTCGCCACCACCATCGCGATGGTGCTCCTCGGCTTCGGCGCCGCCCACGCGGGCGCGGCCTCGGTGATGGCCTCGGCCGTCGCCATCCTGTGGAACCTCGCGTGGAACTGGCTCTTCGAGGCCTGGGAGGCGCGGCAGGAGAGCGGCGGCCGCGGCGTCGCCCGGCGCGTCGCCCACGCGATCGGCTTCGAGGGCGGGCTTCTCGTCTTCCTCGTGCCGCTGATGGCGTGGTGGCTCGGGATCGGGCTCGTCGAGGCGCTCGTCCTCGACCTCGGCTTCCTCGCCTTCTTCCTCGTCTACACCTTCGTCTTCAACCTCGGCTTCGACACGCTCTTCGGCCTGCCGGCCTCGGCCGTCCGCGCCGAGGCCTGAGGGTCGCCTGCCGGAGGACCCTCGGCGAGAAAGGCGCACATGACTCCTTAACCGTTCCGGGGTTCGCTGCCGGAATGACCGTGCACACCCTCATCGTCGCCGCGCTCGCCTGCCTGGCGCAACCGGGCCCCGAGGCGGCCGCCTGCCTCGACGCCGACCCCGCCCTGCGCGCCCAGGCCGAGACGCTCGCCGATCTCGCCGAACTCGCCGGCGACACCGCCCCGCCCCGCTGCCTGCGCTTCCGCAGCTGCGGCCGGCGCTAGGGGCGCCAGCCGGCGAGGAGCCTGTCGGCGAGGGCGTCGACCGCGGCGGCGAGGTGGCCGTCGAGGGCCGGGAGGAGCGCCGTCCAGTCGTCGTAGTGGCGGAGGTCGGCGGCGCCGTCGGAGATGCCGCGGAGGCCGAGGAGCGGGACGCCGAAGTGCTCGCAGGCGCGGAGCACGGCGTGGGTCTCCATGTCGACCATGTCGGCGTCGATCGCGTCGTAGCCGGCGCCGGTGACGATGTTGCCGCCGGTCGAGAGCCGCGCCGCGGGCAGGTCGAGCGGGGTCGGCAGCGCCACCTCGGGGCCGCGGTCGAGGAAGGGCGTCACCCCCTTCGGGAAGCCGAGGGGCGAGACGTCGATGTCGCGCCAGCTGACCGAGGACGCCTGGTAGACCGCCCCCTGCTCGAGGGTGCGCGAGCCGGCCGAGCCGAGGCAGACGGCGAGGGCCGGCCGCTCCCCGGCGGCGGCGAGGGTCGCGAGGGCGACGCCGGTCGAGAGCGCCGCCTCGACCGGGCCGACGCCGGTGCGAAGCGGGCGGATGCGGGCGCGGAGCGCCGGGCCGTACTCGGCGTCGGCGGCCATCAGGAAGAGCACGGGCACCCCGGCGAGCGCGACCGGCCTCGCCTCGCCCGGCGCGAGGATCACGCCGGCGCCGTCAGCCGGCCCGGAGCCAGGGCGTCGTCGCCGCCTGCCGCGCCTCGTAGGCGTCGATGGCGGCGTCCTTCTCCATCGTCAGGCCGATGTCGTCGAGGCCGTTCAGCAGGCAGTGCTTGCGGAAGGCGTCGACCTCGAAGGGGATCGAGCCGCCGTCGGGGCCGGAGATCGTCTGGTTCTCGAGGTCGACGGTGACGACGGCGTTCGACCCGCGCGAGGCGTCGTCCATCAGGAGGTCGACCTGCTCCTGCGGCAGCACGATCGGCAGGATGCCGTTCTTGAAGCAGTTGTTGAAGAAGATGTCGGCGAACGACGGCGCGACGACGCAGCGGATGCCGAAGTCGAGGAGCGCCCACGGCGCATGCTCGCGCGACGAGCCGCAGCCGAAGTTCTCGCCGGCGACGAGGATCTCGGCCTTGCGGTAGGCGGGCTTGTTGAGGACGAAGTCGGGGTTCTCGTTGCCGTCCTGGTCGTAGCGCATCTCGTCGAAGAGGTTCTTGCCGAGGCCCGAGCGCTGGATGGTCTTCAGGAACTGCTTCGGGATGATCATGTCGGTGTCGACGTTGATCAGGGGCATCGGCGCCGCGACGCCGGTCAGCTTGGTGAACTTCTCCATCGATCCGTCTCCGCTTGGACGAGGCGGGTAAACCACACCCGCCCCGTCGCGGCAAGATCGGCGCGGACGGGGCGCTTGCCGGCGGCCGGGGTCTGGCGTGGCGGCGCGGGAGAGGAGTGGGGGGTCGGCCGTCCACGTCCGCCATCCGCTCGCGCTCGGGCCGGAGCGCGCGGGAGCGGGGACTGGTCGGGGGCGCGTTCGTCACCGCGCTCCTCGACGGCCTCGCGGCGCTCCTCGTGGCCGCCGGCGTACCGCC
>CAZEGY010000266.1:0-5016 GCA_964511815.1 uncultured Rhodovulum sp. | reverse complement strand
TGAATCCGGGCGTGGCCGCGCCCCGCGGACGCGTTTCGCGTCCGCCCGCCGGGGGCGGACGCGACCGGATTTCGCCGACGGTCGAAATCCGGGAGATCCCCACCCTCGGCCCGAGGAGACGAACGCCGGGGCCACCGGCCGAGCGGCCGTTTCCCACCTTTCCAGAGGGTTAACGCCAAACTCATAATCCTGCAATATCAACCCCTTGACCCCCGCCGCACGCGTGCGACGGGGGCGTCTTCCGGGCGCATCGGAGCCCTTTCGCGGGGGGCTCTCCGAGCCCCTACGGCGCGCCCGGCTCGCAGGCGGTCTCGAAACAGGCGTCGTAGGTGTTCTGCAGGTCGTCCTGCACGATCCGCGCGGTGCCGTCGACCGGGTGGACCACGAACTCCGAATCGCGGGTGACGACGCGGTAGGACCACCCCTCCGGCAGCTCCAGCCGGTCGCCGAGCCCGGGCAGGTCGTCGAGCGAGAGCTCGGGATCGACGATCCGCGCATAGGCCTGCATCACCCACGCCGTGCCGTCGGGGTCGTCGAGGACGAAGATCGGCCGCCCGGCGTCGTAGGTGTAGCGCGTGTCGCGCTCGATCGTCGTCGCCTGGTAGGGCTCGGGATGGTGGCGCATCTCGCGGGTGAGGTGCAGCAGCCCGACCTTGCGGACCTCGACGCCCCCGACATCGATCGCCGGCGCGGCCTCGGCCTTCCGGTGCGAGGCGAGCTCGGACACCACCCAGGCGCGCGGCCCGTTCTTGTAGACCGCGCGCATGTCGAAGGCCTTGGCGACCTCGTCGGCGTCGAGGGCGGCGAAGGCCGCCTCGTCGCACGCGCCGAGGCCGAGGGTGTTGTAGACGTCGGCCACCGGGCGGAGCGGCCCGCCGTGGATCAGCAACAACTCGCAGTAGGGGACGTTCCAGGTGTCGATCGCCACCGGCGCGCCTATATCGTCGGCGGCGACCGCGGTCGCGGCGAGCGAGAGCGCGAAGGCGAGACGCACGTTCATCGGTCCGGTTTCCTGCTCGAATGCACGCGCCGGTCTGGATCTGCGGCGCGAGGAAGAGTAGCGGAACCGTCGGGATCGAGGGAGACGGAAAAGATGGACAAGACGGTCGACGTCGCGGCCCTGATGCACGAGATCGGCCAGGCCGCCCGCGCCGCCGCCGCCGAGCTCGCCTTCGCCCCGTCGGAGCGCAAGGACGCCGCCCTCCGCGCCGCCGCCGACGCGATCGCCGCCGACCGCGCCGCCATCCTCGCCGCCAACGCCCGCGACATGGAGGCCGCCCGCGCCAAGGGCCTCTCCCCGGCGATGCTCGACCGCCTCCTCCTCACCGAGGACCGCGTCGCCGCCATCGTCGCCGGCCTCCGCGCCGTCGCCGACCAGCCCGACCCGGTCGGCGCCGTCCTCGCCGAGTGGGACCGCCCCTCCGGCCTCCACATCCGCCGGGTCCGCACCCCGATCGGCGTCGTCGGCGTCATCTTCGAGAGCCGCCCCAACGTCACCGCCGACGCCGGCGCCCTCTGCCTCAAGGCCGGCAACGCCGCGATCCTCCGCGGCGGCTCGGAGAGCTTCCACTCGTCCCGGGCGATCCACGCCGGCCTCGCCGCCGGCCTCGCCGCGGCCGGCCTCCCCGACGCCGCCATCCAGCTCGTCCCGACCACCGACCGCGCCGCCGTCGGCGCCATGCTGACGATGACCGAGTTCATCGACGTCATCGTCCCCCGTGGCGGCAAGGGCCTCGTCGCCCGCGTCCAGGCCGAGGCGCGGGTCCCGGTCTTCGCCCACCTCGAGGGCATCGTCCACGTCTACGTCGACAGGGCCGCCGACCTCGTCAAGGCCCGCCGCGTCATCCTCAACGCCAAGACCCGCCGCACCGGCATCTGCGGCGCCGCCGAGTGCGTGCTCATCGACCGCGCCTTCTACGAGGCGGTGGGCGCGCCCTTCCTCACCGACCTCGTCGAGGCCGGCGTCGAGGTCCGCGTCGACGCCGACCTCCTCGACATCCCCGGCACCGTCCCCGCCTCGCCCGAGGACTGGGGCCGCGAGTACCTCGACAGCATCCTCGCCGCGAAGCTCGTCGACGGCGTCGACGGCGCCATCGCCCACATCCGCCGTTTCGGCTCGCACCACACCGACTGCATCCTCACCGAGGACGACGCCACCGCCGAGCGCTTCTTCCAGCGCCTCGACAGCGCCATCCTGATGCGCAACGCCTCGACCCAGTTCGCCGACGGCGGCGAGTTCGGCATGGGCGCGGAGATCGGCATCGCCACCGGCAAGCTCCACGCCCGCGGCCCGGTCGGGGCCGAGCAGCTGACGAGCTTCAAGTACCTGGTGGACGGGGACGGCACGGTCCGGCCGTGAACGGGCGAAGGCGGGCTGTCCGGAGACAGCCCGCCCTCTGGCTGATTTTTTCGGTACAACGCGACCGCTTGGGGGGGGTAATCGCTTAACCGAAACCAGGCGTCAGCCGCGCCAGCTCCGCACCGGACCGCAGTCCATGTGGACGAAGTTCGAACGGTTGTAGATGCCGACCCCGCCGCCGTTGCAGGCGAAGGCGGCACCGGAGATCTGCTTGACCGACCGGCTCTTCAGCCGCACGTCGGCGGCCATCGCCTTGAGGTGGTAGGAGTGGCTGGCCGCGCCCCGCAGCATCCGGTTGGTCTGGGGCGTGCGGTAGCCCGAGATCATCAGGTAGGGCTCGCTCGTCTCCATCAGCCCGAGGGTCGCCGCCAGGTTGTCGATGTTGCGCGGATCGTACTTCATCACGGCGTTCTGACGCCAGTCGCGCATGAAGTAGTTGATCTCGGCGAAAGCCTCGGGGATATACCGGCCGTTCGCGAAGTAGACCGTGTCGAGCGCCTCGCCGGTCCGCTGGTTGTACATGCTGATTCGGCGGTAGTCGCCGGCGCCGCGAAGAATGCCCGGCGCACGGGCGTAGACGGGAGCTGCCGCAACTGCGCAGAGTCCGGCAAATACTCCCAGAACCGTCCGCCGGGACGGCCTGAAGTCATCCATATCCATGAGTCACTGCCTCGATTTCTGCCTGTCGGACGACTTGTTTTCCGCGCCCCTGCGAATCTGATGACACAGCTCGCCGCATTTTCCAAGCCTGCGTTGGTTCCGTGGCGCGCCGCGATCGGCGGAATCTTGCCGATCTCGCCTCAGGGTGGTGAACCGAGGACTCGCCGGTGCCGGGGGGAACCGGCCGCCGCCCTGCCTTCGCCTTGTCGCGTCGGGCTGGGACGGGTACACTTTCGGCAAAACACGAGCAGGATAACGAGGCACGCATGCGATCCACCCGGACGGTCAGTCTTCTGTGCACGCTCCTCGCGGGCGGCATCGGCGTGACGGGCGCGCCGGCCTTCGGCCAGGAGGCGACGGCCCCCGCGCCCTTGACAGCACCCGTGGTAGCGCCGGTCGCACCGCCGGTCGACCCGGTGGCGCTCACCGATGACGCGATCGCGATCCGCGACGGCCTGCCCGCGGCGCTCGCCGCGCTGCCGGCAGCGGAGCGCGAGGCGATCGAGGGCTTCTACGCCGCCCGCCAGTGGGCGCCGTTCTGGACGGCGCCCGACGCCACCGCCCCGGCCGAGCTCGCCGCCGCGCTCGCGGCGGCCGGCGACCAGGCGCTGCCCGCGGCGCGCTACGACGCGCCGGCGCTCGCCGCACTCTTCGCCTCCGGCGCCACCGCCTCTCCGGCCGAGCGCGAGGCGCGGGCGGCGGCGGCGTACCTGCGCTTCGCCGCCGACGTCACCTCGGGCATCGTCGAGCCCGCCTCGCTCGATCCCGAGTACATCGCCCGCAAGCCCGAGCGGCAGGCGCCCGGCGCGCTCCTCGCCGCCCTCGACACCGCGCCGCTGCCCGACGTGCTCGCCGGGCTCGAGCCCTCCGATCCCGACTACCGCCTGATGATCGCCGAGAAACGCCGCCTCGAGGCGCTCACCGGCAGCGGAAGCTGGGGCCCCGAGGTCGCCGACGGGCCGACCCTCCACCCCGGCGACACCGACCCGCGCGTCGCCGCGCTCCGCGCCCGCCTCGCCCGCCTCGGCTACGTCGACGCCAGCGGCGAGACCGTCGACCCCCACTTCGACGCCGCCCTGACCGCGGCGGTCGAGCGCTTCCAGACCGACTACGGCCTCGTCCACGACGGGGTCGTCGGCAAGAACACCCTCGCCGCGCTCAACGCCCCGGTCGCGACCCGCCTCGCCCAGCTCGTCGTCAACCTCGAGCGCATGCGCTGGATGCCGCGCGACATGGGCGCGCGCTACCTGTCGGTGAACATCCCCGACTTCAGCGTCCACCTCGTCGACGGCGGCGCGCCGGTCTGGGAGTCGAAGATCGTCGTCGGCAAGGCCCACGTCACCGAGACCCCGGAGTTCGACGGCACCGTCAGCTACATGGTCGTCAACCCGAGCTGGCACATCCCCGACTCGATCGCGATCCGCGACTACCTGCCCAAGCTCCAGAACGACCCGATGGTGCTGAAGAACCAGGGCATCGACCTGATGACCCGCTCCGGCACGGTCATCAACCCCAAGCTCGTCGACTTCACCCAGTACACCCCCGAGAACTTCCCCTTCCGCATCAAGCAGCGGCCGAGCGACGACAACGCCCTCGGCTACGTCAAGTTCATGTTCCCGAACCGCTTCTCGGTCTACATGCACGACACCCCGCACCGCGAGCTCTTCGCCCGCGACGTCCGCGCCTTCTCGAACGGCTGCATCCGCGTCGAGAAGCCGCGCGAGCTCGCCGAGATCCTCGTGACCGGCCAGGTCTCCGATCCGGCGGCGTCCTACGACGGCTGGCTCGGCACCGGGAAGGAGCGCCGCGTCGACCTCGAGCGCACGATCCCCGTCCACATCGTCTACCGCACCGCGTGGTTCGACGACGACGGCAGCGCGCGCTACCGCCCCGACGTCTACGGCCGCGACGCCAGGCTCCTCGAGGCGATGGAGGCGAAGGGCGTCGCGCTGGCGGCCGCGCAGGGATGACCGCGCCCGAGGCCCCGTCCGCGCCCG
>CAZEGY010000265.1:0-5024 GCA_964511815.1 uncultured Rhodovulum sp. | reverse complement strand
GGCCGCCCGAGGAGCGGGCGTCAGTCGGGGGCGAGCATGTAGCCCGAGCCGCGCACCGTCTGGAGGTAGCGCGGCGCCCGCGGGTCGTCCTCGATCTTGCGGCGGAGGCGGGTGATCTGCACGTCGACGGCACGCTCCTGCGCCTCGGCGACGCCGCCGCCGAGGTCCTCGACGAGTTCGGCGCGGGTGACGGCCTCGTGGGGCCGGGCGGCGAAGATGCGCATCAGCATCGACTCGGTCGCGGTCAGGCGGATGAGGTCGCGGCCGCGCCAGAGCTCGCCGCGGTTCATGTCGTAGCGGACCTCGCCGAGATGAAGCGTCTTCGGCGGCTCGCTCCGCGGCTGGGGCTTCGGCACCCGGCGGAGGATGGCGTTGATCCGCAGGAGCAGCTCGCGCGGCTCGAACGGCTTCGGCAGGTAGTCGTCGGCGCCGGCCTCGAGCCCGCGGATGCGGTCGTCGGCGTCGCCGCGGGCGGTGAGGAGCAGGATCGGCGTCGTCATCGTCTCGCGCAGGCCGGCGGTCAGCGCGAGGCCGTCCTCGCCGGGCATCATCACGTCGAGGACGATGAGGTCGAAGTCGAGCCCGCCGAGGAGCGCCCGGGCATGGCGGGCGTCGCGGGCGGGCGTCACCCAGAACCCGTTCCGCGACAGGAACTTCTGGAGCAGCGCGCGCAGCCGGTCGTCGTCGTCGACGACGAGGACGTGGGCCTGCGGCTCCGCCGCTCCGGGCGTCCCGGGCGTCCCGGTCATGGCCGGGAGGTCTCGAGCAGGTTGACGACGCGCGCGCGGAGCTCGGGGTCGATCATCTGCTCGAGCACCTTGCGAAAGCCGTGGACCGCCTCCGGCCCGGCGCTCGAGAACGCCGCGCGCATCCGCCGGCGCTGGGCGGCGGAGAGCTCCTGCTCGAGGGCGTGGCCGGCGGCGGTGAGGCGGAGGTTGCGGTGCCGGCGGTCGTGGAGCCCGACCCGGCTCTCGACGAGGCCGTCGTCGACGAGCTGGCGCAGGACGCGGTTCAGGCTCTGCTTGGTCACCCCGAGCAAGTCGAGGAGCTCGTTGACGGTCAGCCCGGGCCGGCGGTTGATGAAGTGGATCGCCCGGTGGTGCGCCCGCCCGTAGGCCCGCTGCTCGAGGATGCGGTCGGGGTCGGCGGTGAAGCCGCGATAGGCGAAGTACATCAGCTCGATACCCTGCCGGAGCTGGTCGTCGGTCAGGAAGAGGAGCTGCTCGCTGCGGGTGGCGTTGGTCGCGAAGCCGCTCTGGCTCATTCTCGGGGCCCTCGAAGTGTCGCCGTCGAGTCTACGTCAGAAGTGCTGACGTTCCAAGCGACAAGCGGCCCGCCCGGCCGGCGCGCCGGCCGGAACGCGGGTGGAACGCGGGGTTCCGGAATTGAGACGAGCCCGGGACCGTGCCATCATGGAGACCGGAATGGCCAGCCCTCACGTCCCTCCCTACCTGCGACTGAACCGGCCGCGGCCGACCGGCAACGTGCTGGTGACGCTCAGGGACATGGACACCGAGGATCAGTTGCGCGCCCTGCGGCGCTGCGCCGCCGAGGCCGGGCTCGACGGCGGCGCGACGGCGATGACCTGCGAGGAGATGCGCACCCGCGAGGGCCACGGCTTCGGGCGGCCCGTCCTCCTGCGGGGCGCCGGGATCGGCCTCGTCCGCGCGCCGTCGATCGCGGCCGCCGCCGCCGTGGCACAGGCGATGGCGGCCGACGACGAGATCGAGGAGGCGCGGCCGGAGTTCTTCATGTATCCGATCCCGCTGCCGGAGGCCGACGACGGCGCGCGGACCTGGGGCGTCGCCGCGGTCGGCGCCGACCGCAGCCCGTTCACCGGCAAGGGGATCCGCATCGCCGTCCTCGACACCGGCTTCGACGCCGGCCATCCCGACTTCGCCGGGCGATCGGTCACCGCCCTGAGCTTCGTCGGCGACGACGACCCCGACGACGCTCAGGGGCACGGCACCCATTGCACGGGCACGGCCGCCGGTCCCTTCGGCAGCGGCAACCTGCCGCGCTACGGGGTCGCGCCCGACGCGGAGATCTTCGTGGGCAAGGTCCTGAGCGACGCGGGGGCGGGGCTGGAGATCGACATCATCGCCGGGGTGGAATGGGCGATCGCCAACGGCTGCCACGTGATCTCGATGTCCCTCGGACGACCGACCCAGCCGGGGGAGATCCCGAGCGCCGCCTACGAGCGCTCGGGCCGCCGGGCCCTCGCCGCCGGCTGCCTGATCGTCGCCGCCGCCGGCAACGACAGCGCGCGGCAGTTCGGCTTCGTCGCCCCGGTCGGGGCGCCGGCCAACGCCCTGTCCATCCTCGCAGTGGCCGCCGTCGACGATACCGGCGCGGTCGCCCCCTTCTCCAGCGGCGCGATCGATCCCCCCGGCGGCGCGGTCGACATCGCCGGGCCGGGCGTCGGGGTCTTCTCCTCGTTCCCGCGGCCGCAGCTCTACAAGTGCCTGAGCGGCACCAGCATGGCGTGCCCGCACGTCGCCGGCGTCGCCGCCCTGTGGGCCGAGTCGAACGCGGGCCTCCGCGGCCGGGCGCTCTGGGACGCGCTCGTCGCCAGCGCCCTCCCGCTCGACGCTCCGCCGGGCGACATCGGTGCCGGACTGGTCCGGGCGCCGGGCGCGGCGACCACGGGCGGCGCGGGAGTCTAGGCGGGTCGGCGTCGGTTCGCCGTCGGTTCGGCCGCGGGCCCCGTGCTTGCGCTGCCGCGATATCGGCATAGATTGTCCTGACGGGGCGTTCGCGAGGTGCGAGGCGGTCATGGCGGAACTTCCAATCTCGATCACGGTCGACGACGCGCATCTCGACGCGACCGAGTCGATCGCGCGCGTCATCGGGGAAAGTGGCCTCAGGGTGGACCGGGTGGTCGCCGGCGTCGGGATGATCCGGGTCTATGGCGCGGAGTCCGACCTGGCGGCGTTGCGCGCGATCGATGGCGTCATCGAGGCGCAGCCCGAGCGACGGGTCCAGCTTCCGAAGATCAACCGCCGGATCCCGCAGTAGCCCGCAGGCCCGGGTGATTTTTATGTCAGTGACATTGACATTGTCCGCGCGGAGTGCTAGCCCGGCCCGGCTTTGGCGCAAGAAACTGTCGCCCCGCGCGATGGCGGCGCAACATCACGAAAGAGAGATACCGCAATGGCTGGCGCATACGACGACCGCGACGGGGTCATCTGGATGGACGGCAAGCTCGTCCCGTGGCGCGAGGCCAAGGTTCACGTACTGACCCACGCGCTCCACTACGCGAGCTCGGTCTTCGAGGGCGAGCGCTGCTACGACGGCACGATCTTCAAGGGCCACGAGCACAGCGAGCGCCTGCTCCACTCCTGCGACCTCCTCGACATCCCGCACCCCTACTCGGCCGAGGAGATCGACGCCGCCAAGGACGCGACGCTGGAGGCGAACGGCTTCACCGACGCCTACGTCCGCGCGCTGGTCTGGCGCGGCTCGGGCGAGGACATGGGCGTGTCGAGCTCGCGCAACCCCGTCCACATGGCGATCGCCACCTGGGAATGGGGCGCCTACTACGGCGACGCCAAGATGAAGGGCGCCAAGCTCGACATTTCCAAGTGGAAGCGCCCGAGCCCGGAGACGATCCCGAGCCAGGCCAAGGCCGCCGGGCTCTACATGATCTGCACGATGTCGAAGCACGCCGCCGAGGCCAAGGGCTGCTCGGACGCGCTGATGATGGACTACCGCGGCTACGTCGCCGAGGCGACCGGGGCGAACGTCTTCTTCGTCAAGGACGGCGAGGTCCACACCCCCGACCCCGACTGCTTCCTCAACGGCATCACCCGCCAGACCGTGCTCGGCATGCTGAAGGAGAAGGGCGTCCGGGTGAACGAGCGCCACATCGAGCCCCACGAGATGGCCGACTTCCAGCAGTGCTGGCTGACCGGCACCGCCGCCGAGGTGACCCCGGTCGGCGAGATCGGCCCCTACGCCTTCGAGGTCGGCGAGCTCACCCGCGAGATCGCGACCGACTACGAGAAGCTCGTCCGCGGCCAGCTCGTCACCGCCTGACCTTTCCGGCCGGCGCCGGGCGGCGCGCCCTTTCCATTCCCCCGGTGGCATGGAATGGTCGCGCCACGCCGGAACCGAGCTGGAACGATGACCCACCGCATCATCATCGACACCGATCCCGGCCAGGACGACGCCATCGCCATCCTGACCGCCTTCGCGAGCCCGGAGATCGAGGTGCTCGGCCTGTGCTCGGTCGCCGGAAACGTCCCGCTGGCGCTCACCACCCGCAACGCCCTGAAGATCTGCGAGCTCGCCGGGCGCAGCGACGTGCCCGTCCATGCCGGCGCCGCCGCCCCCCTCCACCGCCCGCTCGTCACCGCCGAGGAGGTCCACGGCGACAGCGGCCTCGACGGCCCCGACCTGCCGGAGCCGACGATGCGGGCGGAGGAGCGCCACGCCGTCGACTTCCTCGTCGACACCCTCCGCCGCGAGCCCGCGGGGACGGTGACGCTCTGCGTGCTCGGGCCGATGACCAACGTCGCCCTCGCCTTCGCGCGCGCGCCCGACATCGTCGGGCGGGTGGCGCGGATCGTGGCGATGGGCGGCGGGCGCAGCGAGGGCGGCAACGTCACCCCGGTCGCCGAGTTCAACGTCTACGCCGACCCGCACGCGGCGCAGGCGGTGCTCGCCTCGGGCGTGCCGATCGTGCTCCATCCGCTCGACGTCACCCACCGCGCGGTGACGAGCGGCGACCGCATCGCCGCCTTCCGCGCCCTCGGCACCCGCGCCGGGGACGCCGTCGCCGAGATGCTCGCCTTCGCCCAGGCCTTCGACATGGAGCGCTACGGCGGCGACGGCGGGCCGCTCCACGACCCCAACGTCATCGCCTTCCTGATCCGGCCCGAGATCTACCGCGGCCGCCTCGTCAACGTCGAGGTCGAGACCGGGTCCGAGCTGACCATGGGCCAGACCGTCGTCGACTGGTGGGGCGCGACCGGGCGGCCGCGCAACGTCCACTACCTCACCGAGGTCGACGACGCGGCCTT
>CAZEGY010000264.1:0-5067 GCA_964511815.1 uncultured Rhodovulum sp. | reverse complement strand
GTTCCCCGGAGCCGGTGACGGCGGAGGGGAAGGGGGGCCGAGCATTCCCGTCGGTATGAATCCGGGCGTGGCCGCCCCGCGGACGCGTTTCGCGTCCGCCCGCCGGGGGCGGCCGCGACCGGATTTCGCCGACGGTCGAAATCCGGGAGATCCCCACCCTCAGCCCAAGGGGACGAACGCCGAGGCCGCCGGTGAGCGGCCAGTTTCGCACCTTTCCAGAGGGTTAACGCGCGAAGGACAATCGTTCTATATCAATGACTTGACCCCCGTCCCGCGCGCGAGACGGGGCCCCCTCCGGGCGCATCGGGGCCGGTTCGCGACGCCGCTCCGACCCCCGCCCGCGGCCTCAGCCGCCCCGCGCCACCGCCGCGGGGATCTCGTAGCGCTCGTCGCCGATGCCGACCTTCATCACCGCCGCGTCGCGGCTCGCGGTGAACGCGCCGGTGCCGTCCGAGGTCACCGGCTCGCCGTCGACGAAGCGGATCACCCGCGTGCCGCCGCCGGGCAGGGCGATGCGCAGCGCCGCGGCACCGTCGGCGGCGCGGTCGATCGTGAACCCGCACGCGGCGAGCGGCTGCTCCGGCGCCCCGGCGCAGGCGACCTCGCTCGCGGCGAGCGGCGGCGCCGGCGCGTCCGACGCCGCCGGCAGCGCCGCCTCCGGCGCCGCGACCCCGACCGCCTCGCGCAGGTTGCGCCCCGGCGCCCAGCCGGTCACCCCCGGATCGTCCCGTCCGGTGACCCGGCACCAGCGCTGGCCCGCCATCACCCGGCAGCCGCCGTTGGCGAGGAGCGTCCCCGCCGCGACCTCGGCGACGACCGCCGCCCCCGACGCGGCTTCCGCGCGCACCGCGAGCGTGCCGCCGCCGGCGACGTTCGTCACCTCCCAGTAGTCCGGCCCCCCGGCGAGATCGTCGCCCACCGGCCGCTGCCGACCCGGCCCCGCCGCCGCCGCCTCCGGCGTCTCGCTCCCGGTCACGGCGACGGTGATCGTGTAGCTCGCCGCCTCCGAGCGCCGGGCGGCGGCGCGGGCGAGATGGACCTCGACGGTATAGTCCCCGGTCGCGGCCAGCGGCCGCTCGAAGCTCCGCCCCTGCCGCGCCCCGTTGAAGACCGGCGTCGCGACGCCGGGGGCGAGCACGTTGAACACCGTCTGCGGATTGTCGGCCTCGAGCGACACCGCGAGCGCCTGCCCGACCCCGGCGTGGACGGCGTAGCGGGCGGTGGCGAACCCGCTCAGGACGCCCTCGATCACCACCGCCTCGGCGTTCGGCACCACGTCGAGGCGCTCGCCGTCCTCCGGCCCGCCCCCAACCGGCCCGCTGGCGGGCGCCTGCGCCAGCGCGGCGGTAGCGAGAAACGCGGCGGCGAGCACGCCGACGGCATTGCCCAGGAAACCCATCGGACTGCTCCTTCCGTTCTGGCCTGCGGGCGAACTCTACGCCTGTCGCCGGCTACTGCAACCTGCGGTCGCACCCGGCCTTCAGGGATGCTGGATGTCGGGCTTCTCCGGCGGCGGGTCGGCGGCGAAGCGGACCTGGCGGACGATCCGGCGGCGGACGACCGGCGGCCGGCCGCCGGCGTTCAGCGCGCTCAGGGCGTCGCTGACCTCGGCGTCGGCATGGGTGCGGCGATGGTTGTGGCGCACGTAGTCGAGCCAGGTCGGGGTCTGGTAGCTCTCGATCCAGACCTCGGGGTCGCCGAGGTCGCGCTGGAGCGCCCAGAGACGAGCGCCGTCGCGGACGCGGATGCGGTGCCGCTCGGCCATCTGCGCGAGGAAGGCGGCGACGTCGCCCTCGGCGATGCGGAACTCGACCTCGATCTGGACCGGTCCGCTGCGCGGGCGGATGTCGACCGCGACCTTCGGCTCCTGCCAGCGGTTCAGCGGATCGAGGTTCAGCTCCTCCCGTCCCGGCAGCGGCAGCCAGATCCCCGCCGCCCCGCCGACGAGCATCGCCGCCGCGGCGGCGGTCAGCGCCGTCGGCGAGTCCCGGGCGTCGGCGACCGCGCCCCACAGCCAGCTCCCGAGCGCCATGCCGCCGAAGGCCGCGGTCTGGTAGAGCGCCAGCGCCCGCCCGACCACCCACCGCGGCGTCGAGAGCTGCACGGTGACGTTGAAGAGCGAGAGTGCCAGCACCCAGCACGCGCCCCCGAGCATCGTCGCGAGCCCGCTCGTCCACGCGCTCGGGCTCACCGCGAGGCCGAACGCGCAGACCGCGAAGCCGGCGAACGCGAGGCGCACGATCGTCTCGCTCTCCAGCCGGCCGCGGAGCCGCCCCTGGAGGAAGGCGCCGCCGATCGCCCCGACCCCGAAGGCGCCGAGGAGCGCGCCGTAGACGATCGGCCCGCCCTGGACGAGATGGCGCGCGACCAGCGGCAGGAGCGCGAGGACGGCGATCGAGCTCAGGCCGAAGAGGAAGGCGCGCAGGAGCACCTTCAGGATGTTCGGCGACATCGCGACGTAGCGGATCCCCGCCCCCATCGCCGCCCCGAGCCGCTCGCGCGGCAGCGCGCGCTCGGGCAGCTCCGGCCGCCAGCGCACGAGGACGACGATCAGCGCGACGTAGCTCAGCGCATTGACCGCGAACGCCGCCGCCGCGCCGGCGGCGGCGACGATGGCGCCGCCGATCGCCGGCCCGACGCTCCGCGTCAGGTTGAAGCCGACGCTGTTGAGCGCCACCGCCGCCGGCAGGTGCTCGCGCGGGATGATGTCGCCGACCGACGCCTGCCACGCCGGGTTGTTGAGCGCCGTCCCGCAGCCGATGAGGAAGGTGAAGCCGAGCAGCGCCCACGGCGTCAGCACCCCGAGCCACGCCGCGACGGCGAGCGCCACCGAGACCGTGACCATGAACAGCTGCGCGGTCAGCATCACCCCGCGCCGCGGGAAGTTGTCGGCGACCGCGCCGGCGGCGAGCGAGAAGATCATGATCGGCAGCGTCGTCGAGGCCTGGACGAGGGCGACCATGTCCGCCGAGGTGGTCAGCGTCGTCATCATCCACGCCGCGCCGACCGCCTGGATCAGCCCGCCGAAGTTCGAGGCGAGCGTCGCCGTCCAGATCGCCCGGAACACCGGAAAGCGCAGGGGCGCGAGCATGGAGAGGGACGTCGACTTCTCTGCCATCGCGGGCGACCTCCCTTTGCGCCCCGTCGGTTCCCCCTACCTATCCGACCCGTGGCCTACGGCAACCCCGGCTTGCCGGGCGCGGGGCATCCGTGAGAGGTTGCGCCCCGGTGCCGGGGACCACACCCGAGGCGAATGGAGGAAACCATGACGATCGAGAGCGGCAACGGCGGCACGATCCGCCGGACCAGCGGGCGCGGCAGGCTCTTCGGGAGCATCCTCGACACGGTCGGCGACACGCCGGTCGTCGAGATCAACCGGCTGGCGCCGCCGAACGTGCGGATGTTCGTGAAGTGCGAGTTCTTCAACCCGGCGGCGTCGGTCAAGGACCGCATCGCCCTCAACATCATCGAGGAGGCCGAGCGCCAGGGCACGCTGAAGCCCGGGCAGACCGTGGTCGAGGCGACGAGCGGCAACACCGGCATCGGCCTCGCGCTGGTCTGCGCCGCCAAGGGCTATCCCCTCGTCATCACCATGGCCGAGACCTTCTCGGTCGAGCGCCGCCAGCTCATGCGCTTCCTCGGCGCCAAGGTGGTGCTGACGCCGAAGGCCGAGAAGGGCCTCGGCATGGTGCTGAAGGCGCGCGAGCTCGCCAAGGAGAACGGCTGGTTCCTCGCCCACCAGTTCGAGACCGAGGCCAACGGCGCCATCCACGAGAGCACCACCGCCCAGGAGATCGTCGGCGACTTCGCGGGCGAGAAGCTCGACTATTTCGTCAGCGGCTACGGCACCGGCGGCACCGTCGTCGGCGTCGGCCGGGTGATCAGGAAGACCTGGCCCGACGTGAAGATCGTCCTCTCCGAGCCCGCCAACGCCCAGCTCGTCGGCTCGGGCAAGCCCCAGGAGAGGAACGCCGAGGGCGAGCCCACCGCCAGCCACCCGGCCTTCGAGCCCCATCCGATCCAGGGCTGGACGCCGGACTTCATCCCGAAGGTGCTCCAGGAGGCGATCGACGGCGGCTACTACGACGAGATCGTCCCGATCCCCGGCCCCGAGGGCATGAAGTGGTCGCGCGAGCTCGCCGCGAAGGAGGGCATCCTCACCGGCGTCTCCGGCGGGTCGACCTTCGCCGCGGCGATCAAGGTCGCCGAGAGCGCGCCCGCGGGCTCGACGATCCTCGCGGTGCTGCCCGACACCGGCGAGCGCTACCTCTCGACGCCGCTCTTCGAGCCCTTCGGCGCCGACATGAACGAGGAGGAGCTGGCGATCATGCGCTCGACCCCGGGCCAGCAGCTCGGCTGACCGGGGACCGGGCGGGGGGATGTGCGGCCGCTACATGATCACCTCGGGCTTCGAGGCGATGGCGCGGCTCTTCGAGGCCGAGCTCGACCTCGGGGCCAACATGATCGGCGACGCGGACCGCCCCAACGTCTCGCCGACCGAGGCGATCCCGGTCGTCGTCCGCGCGGGCGGCGGCCGGAAGATCGTGGCGATGCGCTGGGGCCTCGTGCCGCCGTGGTACGAGACCGCGACCGGCGGCCCGCTGCTCATCAACGCCCGGGCCGAGGGGATCGCGAGCAAGCCGGCCTTCGCCAGGGCGGTGCGCGCGCGGCGCTGCCTGATCCCGGCCGACGGTTTCTACGAGTGGCAGGGGGAGAAGCGGGCGAAGACCCCCTTCGCCATCCGCCGCCCCGACGGCGGCCCCTTCGCCTTCGCCGGGCTCTGGGAGAGCTGGCGCGGGCAGCCGACCGCGGCCATCGTCACCTGCGCGGCCAACGCGACTCTCGCCGCGATCCACGAGCGGATGCCGGTCGTCCTCGCTCCCGCCGACTGGCCGCTCTGGCTCGGCGAGGCCGGCGACGGGGCGGCGCGGCTGATGGTCCCGGCCCCCGACGCCGCGCTCGTCGCCACGCCCGCCGACCCCGCGACGCGGGAGCGTCTCCTCAGGCCGGACCGGGTGGCGGCGGTGCTCTGACGGCCCCTCGTCTCGCGCGCGAGACGAGGGTTAA
>CAZEGY010000263.1:1780-5089 GCA_964511815.1 uncultured Rhodovulum sp. | reverse complement strand
TCCTCTCTCCCCCCGAGTGTCGTGTAGCTTGTCCTTCGGTCATACTCGCAAAACGCGCAGCGGCACGGGTGCGGGTCCCGGCGCAAGGCACCGGCCGAAGGCCCCGCCCGAAAACACTGGCCGGTGGCGGCCGGTGTTGCTATCGCAGTACCTGACGATTTCTGTCGAATGGGAGGGGGCGAGTGAAGGACGCGGATCCCGAGGCGGACCGGGTACGTCTCGCGCTCGACGGCATCCGCCACGCCTACGGCGGCGGCGTCGTGCTCGACGACGTGAGCCTCGCGCTCACGGCGGGGCAGGTCGTCTGCCTGCTCGGGCCGTCGGGGTGCGGGAAGTCGACGCTGCTGCGCATCGCCGCCGGTGTCGAGCGCCAGGCGGCGGGCACCGTCGAGATCGACGGGCGCCGGGTGTCCGGGCCGGGCGGGCACGTTCCGCCCGAGGCCCGGGGCGTCGGGCTCGTCTTCCAGGACTTCGCGCTCTTTCCCCATCTCACCGTCGCCCGCAACGTCGCCTTCGGGCTCGCCGGTTCGGCGGCGGAGCGCGAGGCGCGGGTCGCGGTGCTCCTCGACCGGGTCGGCCTCGGGCGCCACGCCGGGCGCTACCCGCACGAGCTCTCCGGCGGCGAGCAGCAGCGGGTGGCGCTCTCCCGGGCGCTTGCGCCGCGGCCGCCGATCCTGCTGATGGACGAGCCGTTCTCGGGGCTCGACAACCGCCTCCGCGACGGCATCCGCGACGAGACCCTCGACATCCTCGCCGAGGAGGGGACCGCGGTCCTGCTCGTCACCCACGAGCCCGGGGAGGCGATGCGGATGGCCGACCGCATCGCGCTGATGCGGGCGGGGCGGATCGTGCAGGAGGGGGCGCCGTCGGAGCTCTACAACGCCCCCGCCGACAAGCAGGCGGCGATGTTCTTCTCGGAGGTGAACGTCGTGCCGGGGCGGGTCGCGGGCGACGGCGTCGAGACCGCCTTCGGGCGCTTCCCCGCCGCCGGGGTCACCGGGGTTGCGGGGGGCAGTGCCGTCGAGGTCGTCGTCCGGCCGCAGCACGTCCGCCTCGACTTCGACCGGGAGGGGCAGGGGCCGCTGCCGACGGAGCGCGACGGCGTCGCCGTGCGCGCGCGGGTGGTCCGCGCCCGCTTCGTCGGCGACCAGTCCCTCGTCGAGCTCGCGCTCGAGCACGACGGCAGCGTCCTCCGGGCGACGGTGCCGGGGGTGTTCCGCCCGCGGCCGGGCACGGCGCTCTGGGCGACGCTGCCGCGGGCGCGCTGCTTCGTCTTCCCGGGCGGGGGGGCGGCGGCGCGGGCGGCCTGAGCCGCGGTCAGGTGGCGAGGAGCGCGAGCCCGCCGCCGAGGAGGGCGATGGCGAGGAGCGAGAGGAGGCCGGCGGCGAGGACGCGGCCGCCCGAGCGCAGCACGCCGCGCACGTCGACCATCAGGCCGAGGGCGGCCATCGACAAGAGCGTGAAGAGCGTGGCGCCGGTGTGGGCGGCGGCGACGCCCGCGGGCGGGACGACGTCGAGGCTGCGGAGCGTCATCGCCGCGAGGAAGCCGACGATGAACCACGGCACGAGGCGGCCGATCCCCGGGCGGGTGCCGGTGCGGCCGCGGAGCAGGCCGAGGGCGATGACGACGGGGCCGAGCATGAGCACGCGCACGAGCTTGACGATGGTGCCGGTCTGGACGCTCGCGACGCCGAAGGGGGCGGTGGCGGCGAGGACCTGGGGCACGGCGTAGACGGTCATCCCGGCGAGGATGCCGTAGCGCTCGGGGCTCATGCCGAGGGCGAGGCCGGCCATCGGCAGGAAGACGATGACGAGGATGCCGACGGCGGCGGTGAAGGCGATCGAGGCGGCGACGTCGTCGGCCTCGGCCTCGAGCACCGGCGCCGCGGCGACGATCGCCGAGTTGCCGCAGATCGAGTTGCCGCAGGCGACGAGCACGGCGAGCTTGCGCGACAGCCCGAGGGCGCGGCCGATGAGGAAGCTCGTCGGGATGGCGAGGACGACGACCGCGGCGATGCCCGCGGCCACCGGGAAGCCGAGGGCCGCGACCTGGGCGAGGCTCATCGAGGCGCCGAGAAGCACGATCGCGACCTCGAGCAGGGTCTTGGCCGCGAACGCCACCCCCGGCACGAACGCCGGCGCGAGGCCGGCGGCCGAGCGGACCGCGGCGCCGAGGAGGATGGCGAGGACGAGGGGCTCGAGCCACGTGGCGCCGAGGAAGCGCGCCTCCGCGCCGGCGGCGAGGAGGGCGCCGGCGGCGACGAGGGCGGCGAGGGCGGTGCCGGGGACGAGGCTCTTCAGGCGCGGGACGGGGGGCACGGGGGACTCCGGAGGACTTGCCCCCAGGATGGACGTGACGATCTTCGCATTCCATCGCATAATAGTGCATAGATCATTCGATGGAATCGAACGGACGTGACCTTCGACCAGCTCCGCATCTTCGTCGCCGTCGCCGAGCGCGGGCACCTGACCGAGGCGGCGCACGCCATCGGCCTGACGCCGTCGGCGGTCAGCGCGGCGATCCGGGCGCTGGAGCGCGCCTACGGGGTCGGGCTGTTCAACCGGGTCGGGCGGGGGATCGAGCTGGCGCCGGCGGGACGGGAGTTCCTCGACGAGGCCCGCGCCATCCTCGACCGGGCGCGGGCGGCGGAGCTGCGGCTCTCCGAGCTCGGCGCGCTCACCCGGGGCACGCTGGCGATCTGGGCGAGCCAGACGGTGACCGACACCTGGCTGCCGCCGCGGCTGATGCGGTTCCGGACCATGCATCCCGGCATCGAGCTGGTGCTGACGCCGGCGAACACGCGCGGCGTCGCCGCGGCGGTGCTCGACGGGCGGGCGGAGATCGGCTTCGTCGAGGGGGCGGTCGCGCACGAGGGCCTCCACGCCCGCACCGTCGCGCGCGACGCGATGGTCGTCGTCGCCGCGCCCGACCACCCGCTCGCCGACGGGCGCACGGTCTCGGCCGCCGAGGCGGTCGCGGCGATGACCTGGGTGCTGCGCGAGCGGGGCTCGGGCACGCGCTCGGAGTTCGAGGCGGCGCTCGCGGCGGCCGGGGCCGATCCCGCGGACCTGAAGGTGGCGCTGGTCCTGCCGTCGAACGCCTCGGTTCTCGCCGCGGTCCGCGCCGGGGGGGCGGCGACGGCGATCTCGCGGGCGGTGGCGCAGCCCTTCCTCGCCGCGGGGAGCCTCGCCGTCGTCGCGCTGCCGCTGCCGGCGCGGCCGTTCCGGGTGCTGCGCCATCCGGACCGCGCGGAGGGGCCGGCGGCGCGGGCGCTGCTCGGGATGGTGCCGCGGGCCTGAGCCGCCGGG
>CAZEGY010000263.1:0-1680 GCA_964511815.1 uncultured Rhodovulum sp. | reverse complement strand
CGCGACGATCCCGTGGGGGGCGCGGGGGCAGGACAAATCCCCGCGCGTTCCGCAATCGGGGTTTGCCAGCGTCTTCGCGACCCCATATTAGGAGGGCGAGGACCGGCGGCCCCGCTGCCGGGACGCTAGGGAGACGTGACATGCTGAATAATATCGGACCGGCCGGCCTTCTGCTGATCGCCGTCGTCGTTCTGGTCCTCTTCGGTCGCGGCAAGGTCGCCGGGCTGATGGGCGAGGTCGGCAAGGGCATCACCAGCTTCAAGCGCGGGCTGAACGAGGGCAAGTCGGAGATCGAGAACGCCGCCGCCGAGAATGCCCGCGACATCACCCCCGAGAAGGACAAAGTCTGATCCGTCATGTTTGACATCGGCTGGGGCGAGCTGTTCCTGATCGGCATCGTCGCGCTGATCGTGGTGGGGCCGAAGGATCTGCCCGGGCTGTTCCGCTCGGTCGGCCAGTTCACCGGCAAGGCGCGCGGCATGGCCCGCGAGTTCCAGCGGTCGCTCGAGCAGGCCGCCAACGAGGCCGGCATGACCGAGATGCAGAAGAGCCTCCGCTCGATCGACCAGTCCCTCGACGCCGCCACGAGCTCGGCCCGCAAGTTCGCCGCCCGCCCGATGCAGACCGTCGCCAAGGAGGCGGTGGGCAAGGCGCTCGGCGAGGGCGACGACGCCCCCGGCGATGACGCCCCGGCGGCGAAGCCGAAGGTGACGGCGACCGCCGCGGCCGGCCCTGCCGCCGAGCCGGCTCCTGCCGCCGACGCGGCTCCGGCCGCCGCGCCCGATGCGGTGCCGGAGAAGACCGGGTCCGCCGCGGGATGAAGGACAGCGACAAGGATATCGACGACTCGACGGCGCCGCTGATCGAGCACCTCGCCGAGCTTCGCACCCGGCTCATCAACTCGCTCATCGCCTTCTGCGTGGCGATGGTGGCGTCGTTCGCCGTCGCCGGGCCGATCTTCAACTTCCTCGCCGCTCCGCTCGCCGAGCTCCTCGTCGAGCACGGCCAGAAGCCCGAGCTCATCTATACCGGCCTCCAGCAGGGCTTCTTCACCCAGGTGCGGATCTCGGTGTTCGGCGGGCTGCTGCTCTCGTTTCCGGTGATCAGCTACCAGCTGTGGCGCTTCGTCGCGCCCGGCCTCTACCGGCAGGAGAAGCGCGCCTTCCTGCCGTTCATCATCGCCTCGCCGCTGCTCTTCCTCGCGGGCTGCGCCTTCGCCTTCTACGTGCTGCTGCCGCTCGTCTACGACTTCTTCCTCGGCTTCCAGCAGTTCGGCGGCGGCGATGCGGCCGCGGGCGACGACGTGACGATCCAGTATCTCGGCACGATCAACGAATACCTGGCGCTGACGATCAAGTTCATGGTCGCCTTCGGGATCTGCTTCCAGCTGCCGGTGGCGCTGACTCTGATGGGCCTCGCCGGGCTCGTCACCGCGAAGGGGCTCTCGGGCTTCCGCAAGTACGCCCTCGTCGGGATGCTCTTCGTCGCGGCGATGGTGACGCCGGGGCCGGACGTGATGTCGCAGCTCATCCTCTTCGCGGCGATCTACCCGCTCTACGAGATCTCGATCCTGCTCGTGCGCTTCTTCGAGAGAAAGCGCGAGGCCGAGCTCAAGGCCCAGGGCCTCTGGGTCGATCCCGCCGAGGAAAACCCGTGACCCTCGACGCCCCCCGGGACGCC
>CAZEGY010000262.1:0-5110 GCA_964511815.1 uncultured Rhodovulum sp. | reverse complement strand
AAGACCCAGGTCGGCTTCAACTATCTCTGCAACCCGATGCTGTCGCTCGCCCGCGAGATGATCAAGGACGGCGAGCTCGGCGAGATCCGCAGCTACCGCGGCGTCCACGCCGAGGACTACATGGCCGACGCGGGCGCGCCCTTCAGCTTCCGCAACGATCCCGTCGGCGGCGGCGCGCTTGCCGACATCGGCAGCCACGCGCTGGCCACAGCCGAATACCTGCTCGGCCCGATCGCCGAGGTGCTCGGCGACTGCGCCACCATCATCCGCAGCCGGCCGGACGGCAGGGGCGGCACCCGCGCGATCGAGACGGACGACGTCGGTCGCGCCTTCCTGCGCTTCGCCAGCGGCGCCACCGGCTCGGTCGAGGCGAACTGGATCGCCATGGGCCGCAAGATGCAGCACGACTTCGAGGTCTACGGATCGAAAGGTGCGCTCGCCTTCAGCCAGGAGCGGTTCAACGAGCTGCATTTCTACAGCGCAGGCGACGCCGCCGGCCGCCGCGGCTTCCGCCGCATCGAGGCCGGGCCGGACCATCCGCCCTACGGGCGGTTCTGCGTCGCGCCCGGTCACCAGCTCGGCTTCAACGACCTGAAGGCGATCGAGGTGGCACGCTACATGGACGCGATTGCCGGCATCGCGCCCGAGCCCTTCAACTTCCGCGCCGGGCTGCGCGTCCAGCAGCTCGTCGAGACCATCCATCTTTCCGCCCGCGACGGCGGCTGGCGGCCGGTCCGGTAAAGTGCGGCCACATCGGGCGTCCATGTCGGGAACGATCCGGCGCCCGATCGCCCACCGGCGGCGGCTAACCGCTCTCGATAACGATTGTTGACTGGAGACGGAATGTGCGGACAGTGAACGAAAGTGGCACGACCGGGGAACGCCCGGCCTGCGCCGCGAGGATCGGCATCCGGAGAATTCCGGGAACGCCGGTCGATCGGAGACTGGACTGGCAGTGCTTACCCGTGGTCGCGGTCCGGGGCGCGTCCACGGGTCTCGAGACAACAACAAAGAACCACGGGCTTCGGGGAGACCATGGATGAGCCTTCTCGCACTGCGGGATATCGCCAAGAGCTTTGGCGCGATCGAAGCCCTGCGCGGGGTCGATCTCGACATCGACCCCGGCGAGGTGGTGGGGCTGATGGGCGACAACGGGGCGGGAAAGTCCACCCTCGTGAAGATCATCGCCGGCAACTTTCCCCAGACCTCCGGTTCCATCGCGATGGAGGGTCGAACCGTCCATTTCCACCGTCCGATCGACGCGCGCGAGGTCGGGATCGAGGTCGTCTACCAGGATCTGGCGCTCGCGGACAACCTGAGCGCCGCCGACAACGTCTTCCTCGGCCGCGAGCTCCGGAAGGGCAGGTGGCCGTTCGACACCCTCGACAAGCAGGCGATGATCGACCGTTCGGCCGCGCTCTTCGAGGAGCTGAAGTCGGAAACCCGTCCCAAGGACCTCGTCCGCAAGATGTCGGGCGGGCAGCGCCAGGCCGTCGCCATCGCCCGCACCCGGCTCTCGAACGCCAAGCTCGTGCTGATGGACGAACCGACGGCGGCGATCTCGGTCCGGCAGGTGGCCGAAGTCCTGAACCTCATCCGGCGGATGCAGGCCCAGGGCGTCGCCGTCGTCCTCATCAGCCACCGCATGCCCGACGTCTTCAGCGTCTGCGACCGGGTGGTGGTCATGCGCCGCGGGACCAAGGTCGCCGACAAGGCGATCACAACGACGAGCCCGGAGGAGATCACGGGCCTCATCACGGGAGCGATCCATGCCGCCTGAGGCCGTCGAAAGCAAAGTCGACCACGCACGCATCTCGGACGTCACCGGCATCGCCGAGCGCACCGTCCTTCAGGGGCTGCTCAAGAGCCAGCCGTTCTGGGTGACGGTCGCGCTGATCGTGCTCTCGATCACGATCGGGCTCTACCAGCCTTCGTTCGTTTCCGTCACCAACATCGCCAACGTCACCCGCAACTTCGCGCCCTTCGGGATCATGGCGCTCGGGATGACGTGCGTCATCATCACCGGCGGCATCGACCTCTCGGTCGGCTCGATCATGGGGCTCGTCGCCATCGTCGCGGGGCTGTTCCTGACCTGGGAGTACCCGTGGTACGTGTCGTTCTTCATGGGGATGCTGGCGGGGCTGGCCTGCGGTGTCGTCAACGGCTTCTTCGTCGCCTACGTCGGCCTGTCGTCCTTCGTGGTGACGCTCGGCATGATGTCGATCGCCCGCTCGCTCGCGGTGGTGTTCTCCGGCAACCAGATGCTCTACCAGTTCGGCCCCGACAGGGCGATCGTGAAGGCGATCGGTCAGGCGAAGTTTCCGAGCGGTCAGCCGGACAGCATCTTCCCGGCGTGGGTCCCGGCCTTCTCGTCGCACTTCTGGGTGATGATCGTGCTGGCGCTGATCGTCGGCTACGTGCTCCACCGCAAGCCCTGGGGCAAGCACCTCTACGCCATCGGCGGCAACGAGGCCGCGGCCCGGATGACGGGCGTGAACGTCGATCGCATCAAGTTCCAGGCCTACGTCTTCTCGGCGTTCTGCGCCTCGGTCGCGTCGCTCCTGATCCTCGGCTACAGCGGATCGGCGATCAACGCGCTCGGGCAGTCCTACGAGCTGCGCGTCATCGCCGCGACGGTGATCGGCGGCGCCAACCTGATGGGCGGCTCCGGTGGCGCCTACGGCGCGATCATCGGCTCGGCCCTGCTCGAGGTCATCCGGAACGCCCTGCTCATGGCCGGCATCGACTCGAACTGGCAGGGTGCGTTCGTTGGCGCCTTCATTATTCTGGCGGTCCTGATCGGAATGGAAACCCGCGGCTTCAGCATGATCGAGCTGCTCCGCAACATGTTCCGCTTCGGCAAGGATCGGTAGAAAGACCGCCGGCAGCGCAATGCCGGTTCAACCAACCAGGGAGGAAAGACCATGAAAAGACTACTGGCGACTTCGGTGATCGCGGTCGCGGCGATGACCATCGGCTCGACAGCCTTCGCCCAGAACATCTTCGCGCTGGTTCCGAAGAACATGAACAACCCGTTCTTCGACCAGGCCCGCGACGGCTGCAAGAAGGCCGAGGCGGAGTCGAACGGCGCCTTCGTCTGCGAATACATCGGCCCGGGCGAGCACGGCGGCGGCGACGAGCAGGTCCAGATCGTTCAGGACCTCATCGCCCGCGGCGACGTGAAGGGCCTCGGCATCTCGCCGGCGAACGCCGCGGCCATGGCCGTGGCGGCGCAGGCGGCCAAGGACGCCGGCATCCCGATCATCACCTGGGACTCCGACCTGCTGCCCGACGACCAGGGCCTGCGCGTCGCCTACATCGGCACCCACAACTACGAGATCGGCGTGAACCTCGCCAAGCGGGTCCAGGAGATCAAGCCCGACGGCGGCACCATCTGCATCCAGTCCGGCGGCGCCGCGGCGGCCAACCACAACGAGCGCATGCAGGGCATCCGCGACACGCTCGCGGGCGTGACCGGCACCACCAGCCCCGGCAATCCGCTGGCCGGCGAGAACGGCTGGACCGAGGCCGACGGCTGCCCGCTCTACACCAACGACGACTTCCCGCTCGCGGTGCAGCAGTTCCAGGACTACATGGAGGCCCATCCCGACGTCGACGCGTTCGTGCCCACCGGCGGCTTCCCGCAGTTCGTGCCGGACGCCAACCGCGCCGCGGTCGAGCCCCACAAGGGCAAGATCGCCGACGGCACGCTGGCGCTCGTCGTCGCCGACACCCTGCCGACCCAGATCGAGCAGCTGAAGGAAGGCTACTCCGCCGGCCAGGTCGGGCAGCGTCCCTTCGAGATGGGCTACCAGGTCATGCTGGCCTTCCAGCAGATGGCGGAGGGCGGCGCCGCACCGGCCGACCCGACCTACACCGGCCTCGACGTCTGCACCCCGGAGACGGCCGACACCTGCATCGCCCAATAGCACACGCGCAAGGCGGGCCCTCCGGGGCCTGCCTTGCCACCACGCGCCCGCGGCACGTCCTTCGTGCCTCGAACGGCCCCCGAGGCCGCCGGAGGGCGGTCGTTCTCCGAGCCGGCGAGCCGACTCGGAGAGGGGTCGGTCAGCTGCGGTGGTGAACCTCCTGCAGCCCGTAGACCGGGGTCGGCAGGCCCTCCATCCGGGCCTTCAGCTGCAGCGACAGGTACTGCGAGTAGTGCCGGCTCTGGTGCAGGTTGCCGCCGTGGAACCACAGCGCCTCGACCCGGGTCGGCTTCCACATGTTGCGCTGCTCGCCCTCCCACGGCCCCGGGTCCTTCGGCGTGTCGGAGCCGAGGCCCCAGACCTTGCCGACCTCGTCCGCCACCTCCGGGCTGATGAGATCCGCCGCCCAGCCGTTCATCGAGCCGTAGCCGGTGGCATAGACCACGAGGTCGGCGGGAAGCTCGGTTCCGTCGTCGAGCACGACGCCGGTCTCGCTCAGCCGCTCGATCTGCTTGCCCGAGACGAGCTTGATCGAGCCGTCGATGACGAGGTCGCAGGCGCCGACGTCGATGTAGTAGCCCGAGCCGCGGCGCAGGTACTTCATGAACAGCCCCGACCCGTCGGCGCCCCAGTCGAGCATGAAGCCGCGATCCTCCAGCGCCTTGTAGAAGTCGGCGTCGCGTTCCTTCATCTTCTCGTAGAGCGGGATCTGCCACTCGTGCATGATCCTGTAGGGCAGCGAGGCGAAGATGAGGTCGGCCTTGCGGGTGGTGATGCCGCTCGCCACCGCCCGCTCGGAGTAGAGATCGCCGAGGCCGATATCCATCAGCGTGTCGGAGCGGACGATGTGCGTCGAGGACCGCTGCACCATCGTCACGTCGGCGCCCGCCTCCCACAACGCCGCGCAGATGTCGTGCGCGGAGTTGTTGGAGCCGATCACCACCACCTTCTTGCCGGCGTAGGCGTCGGGGCCGGGATGCTGCGAGGAATGCTGCTGCTCGCCCTCGAACACGTCCTGCCCGGGGATCGTCGGCACGTTGGCCTTGCCCGACATGCCGGTGGCGAGCACCAGCTGCTTCGGCCGCAGCACCACCTCCTCGCCGTTGCGGTCGACGGTGACGACCCATTCCTTCGCCGCGTCGTCCCACGCGGCCTTCTTCGCGGTGGTCGAGCTCCAGTAG
>CAZEGY010000261.1:0-5193 GCA_964511815.1 uncultured Rhodovulum sp. | reverse complement strand
CGAAGCCGAGGCAGTCGAGCAGGATCGACTTGCCGGCGCCGGTCTCGCCGGTCAGGACGTTGAGGCCGGGGCGGAAGTCGAGCTCCGCCGCCTCGATCAGGGCCATGTCGCGGATCGACAGCGCCTGCAGCATCGCCTAGCGCCGTGGCGCGCTCAGCGCCATTTCCCCTGGACCACCTGGCGGTAGGTCTGGTTCAGCCAGCTGTCGCCGACGTTCGCCGGCTGGAGGCCGCGGCCGGTGAGCAGCGCATAGGCGCGGGCGTACCAGGTCGTGCCCTGGAAGTTGTGCCCGAGGATCGCCGCCGCCGTCTGCGCCTCGTGGGCGAGGCCGAGCGAGAGGTAGCTCTCGACGAGGCGGTAGAGCGCCTCCGGCGTCTGGGTCGTCGTCTGGTAGTCCTCGACGACGACCCGGAAGCGGTTGATCGCCGCGGTGTAGAAGCCGCGCGAGAGATAGTAGCGCCCGATCTCCATCTCCTTCCCGGCGAGATGGTCGAGAGCGAGCTCGAACTTCATCTGCGCCGACTTGGCGTACTGGCTGTCGGGATAGCGCTCGATGATGTCGCGCATCTCCTGGAGCGCGTCGAAGGCGTTGGTCTGGTCGCGGCCGATGTCGACGATCTGGTCGTAATACGACAGCGCGATCAGGAACTGCGCATAGGGCGCATCTACGTCGGCGGGATAGAACTCGATGTAGCGCTCGGCGGCGGCGCGGCTCTCGGCGTACTGGGCGCCCTCGTGGTAGGCGAAGGCCGACATCAGCATCGCCCGCTTCGCCCATTCCGAATAGGGATAGAGCCGCTCGACCTCGGAGAACTGCTGCCCCGCGTCGCGCGGGCGGCCCTCGTCCAGAAGCTGCTCGGCGCCGAGATAGATCTGCTGCGGGGAGCGGTCCTCGATCGGCACCTCGCGCGGGCCGGAGAACGGCATCCACGCCGGCATCCTGCTGCACGCGCCGGGCAGAAGGGCGAGAACGAGGACGGCGGCAAGCGCCTTACCACGACTTGCCAGTAGCCCCACTGCCTGCCCTTCCCTCACGTTTTCCTGCCCGCCGGCCGTTCCGGCTCCTCGGGCGGGATCGGGTTACCACAGCTTTCAGGGGGGTTGAAACGAAAAGCGCAACCGCGGCGGCTTCCGCCGAGGCTGCGCCCGGTGTCGACTTCGGGGCCTCTGCGGCCCGCCTCAACCGGCCCGGCGCAGGTCGGCCACGCCGACGCCCGCACCGGGAAGCTGGGCCGCCGTCTCGGCGTCGAGGGTGACGACCTCGAACGCCCCCGGCGTCGCGAAGAGCTGCCGCAACAGCCTGTTCGTCGCCCCGTGGCCGGCACGCACGCCGCGGTAGGCGCCGAGGATCGGCGCGCCGGCGAGGTAGAGGTCGCCGAGGGCGTCGAGCATCTTGTGCCGCACGCACTCGTCCGAGCGCCGGAACCCGCCGGGGTTCAGCACCCGCGCCCCGTCGACGACGACGGCGTTGTCGAGCGACCCGCCGAGGGCGAGGCCGTGCGCCTGCATCTGCTCGACGTCCTGGCGGCGGCAGAAGGTCCGGCAGTCGGCGAGCTCGTGGACGAACGCGCCGTTCACCATCGACAGCGCCCGCGCCTGGCGGCCGATCGCCGCATCCGGAAACTCGATCTCGAAGTCGATCGACAGGCTCTCCGCCGGCGTCAGCTCGGCGACGACGCTGCCGTCCTCGTAGCGCACCGGCTTCAGGATGCGGATGGCACGGAGCGGGCCGGGAACGACCGCGAGGCCGACGCGCAGGATCGCGCTGACGAAGCGCTGGGCGCTGCCGTCCATGATCGGCACCTCGGGGCCGTCGATCTCGATCTCGGCATGGGTGACGCCGGTGCCGGCGAGCGCCGCCATCACGTGCTCGACCGTGCCGACCGAGACGCCCGCCTCGTTGGAGAGCAGCGTGCAGAGCGTCGTGTCGGTCACGCGGTCGAACCGCGCCGGGATCAGGTTGTCCCGGTCGGTGACGTCGACGCGGCGGAAGCGGATCCCCCCCTCGGTGGCCGGCCGCAGGACCAGCCGCGCCGGGCGGCCGGAATGGAGGCCCATTCCGACGAGCGTGATCGCGCGCTTCAAGGTCGTCTGCATGTCAAACCCCAGGTACCGAGACGAGGACCCCACCCCGGACCCCTCGCCATTCTTCTCTCTGCGTGAAGAATGTAGGGATTTGACCCCATGCGGCCAAATCAAGGTTTATGACCGATTGCAACAGTGCAACGAAGCCATAAACCGTGCGGAATCCGGAGCTTGCAGAAGGGGGCGCTCCCCGGAAAGAAGAAGGCGCCCGGTCGGGGGGATACCGGGCGCCGCGTCGGGGTGTGGTGGTGAAGCGGGGAGCTGTTCCCCGGCGCTTCAGTTGGCCTGCCTGCGGAGGAAGGCCGGAATGTCGACGCGTTCGCGCTCGTTGTCCTCGTAGGCCGGCTCGCTGAACTGCTGCGTCCGCGGCGCAGCGGCTTCGGGCTCGGCGCGCCGCGGTGCCGGCGCCTGCTCGCGGCCGACCTGGCCCGTCATCTTGTGGATGAGGCTGTTGATCGTCAGCCGCCCGCTCGAGGCGCGCTCGGGCTCCCGGGCGGGCTGCGCCGGGGCCTGGCCGCTCACGGTGCGCACCATCGGCTGGGCCTTCGGCGTGCTCTGCACCGCGGCCTGGAGGCGGCGGAGCGCCTCGGGCGAGGGCTCGCCCGGCCGGCGGGGCTCGTTGCTGTCGAACTTCGGCTGGCCGAAGGGCGCGGTGCGCTCGAGCGAGCCGGGCTGCGGCACCGCGACCTGCGGCTCGGCGAAGAGCTCGGCGCGCTCCTCCTCGGCCGCGACGCGGTGGTCGGCGAAGCTCTGCGGCTGCGCCGCGGCGTAAGTCGCCTCGACCGGCTCCGGCTGGCGCGCGGCGGCAACGGCCGCGCCGCCGATGATCGTCGACGGGGCCGCGGCGGGCTCGGCGACCGGGCGCTTGGGCAGCGGCATCGCCTCGGAGCGGGCGGTGGCGTCGATGCCGGTGGCGACGACGCTGACCCGCATCATCCCCGCCATCTCCGGGTCGAGGGTCGAGCCGACCATGATGTTCGCTTCCGGATCGACCTCGGCACGGATGCGGTTCGCCGCCTCGTCGAGCTCGAAGAGGGTGAGGTCCGGCCCGGCGGTGATGTTGATGAGGACGCCGCGGGCGCCCTTGAGGCTGATCTCGTCGAGGAGCGGGTTGGCGATCGCCTTCTCCGCGGCCTGGACGGCGCGATCCTCGCCGGTGGCCTCGCCGGTGCCCATCATCGCCTTGCCCATCTCGTTCATCACCGAGCGCACGTCGGCGAAGTCGAGGTTGATGATGCCCGGGCGGACCATGAGGTCGGTCACGCCCTTGACGCCCTGGTAGAGCACGTCGTCGGCGAGGGCGAAGGCCTCGGTGAAGGTCGTCTTCTCGTTGGCGAGGCGGAAGAGGTTCTGGTTCGGGATGATGATCAGCGTGTCGACGTGCGACTGGAGCTCCTCGACCCCCGACTCCGCCTGCTTCATCCGCCGCGAGCCCTCGAACTGGAAGGGCTTGGTCACCACGCCGACGGTGAGGATGCCCATCTCGCGGGCGGCCTTGGCGATGATCGGCGCCGCACCGGTGCCGGTGCCGCCGCCCATGCCGGCGGTGATGAAGCACATGTGGCAGCCCGACAGGCGCTCGACGATCTCCTCGATCGACTCCTCGGCGGCGGCGGCGCCCACCTCGGGACGGGCGCCGGCGCCGAGCCCCTCGGTGACGCGGGCGCCGAGCTGGAGCTTGTTGGCCGCCTGGTTCTGGCGGAGCGCCTGGGCGTCGGTGTTGGCGACGACGAACTCGCAGCCCTCGAGCTGCTTCTCGATCATGTTGTTGACGGCATTCCCGCCGGCACCGCCGACGCCGATCACGGTGATCCGGGGGCTGAGGTCCTGATTAACGGGGATGCTGAGTGTCAGTGCCATGGGTTCGCCTGTTCCGCCTGTCGTGTTTCGCCGTTCCTCCGCGCCCCCGCGCGGAACTCTTCTTGATTCGAAATCCTAGCGGAAATGACCGCTAGGGTCACGCGGAATTCGGTTAACACCCCCAATATATTGGGTTTTCCCACCGCATATTGGAAGTTTCGCGTATGTCACCACTAGTTACCAGTTTTCCTTGAACCATCTGAGCGCGCGGGTGACGCGCCGTGCCCCCTGCCGATCGGCCGGGGTCTCGAAGTCCCAGCATTCGTCCTGGGGATAGGAGACGTGCATCGCGAGACCGACCGCGGTCGAGAAGGCGGTGCCCGTCGCCGACTGCGGCAGGCCCTGCACCCGCAGCGGCTTGCCGATCCGGCACTGGCGCCCGAGGATGCGGCTCGCGACGCTCTCGAGGCCGGGGATCTGCGACGAGCCGCCGGTCAGGACGACCCGCTGGCTCGGCAGGTACTCGAAGCCCGAGGCGTCGAGGCGGGCACGGGCCTCCTCGAGGATCTCCTCGACCCGCGGGCGCATGACCCCGATGAGCTCGGAGCGCGAGATCTGCCGCCGGTCGTGGTCCCAGTCGCCGAGGATCGAGGGGAGCTCGATCATGTCGCGGTCGTCGAGCCCGGTGGCGACGAGGCCGCCGTGCATGGTCTTCAGCCGCTCGGCGTCCTGCATCGAGACCTGGAGGCCCTGGCAGATGTCGGAGGTGACGTGGGCGCCGCCCATGCGCACCGCGTCGGCATAGATCATCTGGCGGCGGACGAAGATCGAGATGCCAGTCGCCCCGCCGCCGATGTCGACGCAGGCGGCGCCGAGCTCCTGCTCGTCCTCGACGAGGCTGGCGAGGCCGGAGGCGTAGGAGGAGACGACGACGCCGGCGAGCTCGAGGTCGCAGCGGCGGATGCAGTGCAGGATGGTGCGGAGCTGGGTCGAGCCAACGGTGACGAGGTGCATGTCGACGGCGAGGTTCTTGCCGATCTGCCCGCGGGGATCGGTCAGGCCCGAGCGCTGGTCGAGGCAGAAGTTCACCGGCAGCGCGTGCAGCGCGTCGCGGTCGTGCCCGTAGTCGGGGATCTCGCAGGCCGCGAGGACGTTGCCGATGTCGCGCTCGGCGACGGCGCCGTGCTCGACCTCGACCTCGCCGGTGCAGCCGTAGGAGCGCGGGCGCCCGCCCGAGAAGCTGACGATGACGTGGTCGACCCGCAGGTTCGCCATCTTCTGCGCGCCCTGGATCGCGGTGCGCACCGC
>CAZEGY010000260.1:3857-5262 GCA_964511815.1 uncultured Rhodovulum sp. | reverse complement strand
GGCGCGATCACTCCGCTCCGACGAAGCGCGCCAGCTTGCCGAGGGTCTGCAACCCGAGCTCGACCGCACCGAAGCCCTTGGCCTGCTGGAACTCGGCCGCCGTGCTCATGACCATGCCGAGCGTCACCGTCGTCGTCCCGTCCCGCTCGGTGAACGAGGCCCAGGCATCGGCGTGCTTCGGGCCGTTCTCGCCCCAGAGCAGCGTGTAGCCGATCCGTTCCTCGGCCCGGACCTCGCCATAGAGGTGGTGGTTCGGAAACACCGTGCCGTCCGGCGCGATCATGTCGAAGACCCATTCGCCGCCCGTCCGCAGGTCGATCCGTTTGGTCCGGCAGGAGAACCCCTCCGGTCCCCACCACCGGGGCAAGGTCTCCGGGTCCGTCCACGCCGCCCAGACCACCTGCCGCGGCGCCTCGATGACGCGCTGCAACACCAGGGTGCGCTCGGCCACCCCGGCGAGATTGTCGAGGCCGGCGCCGAAGCCCTGCCGGTAGCCCGCCGCCATGTCCTCGGCCAGCGAGGACAGCTGCACCGTCACCGCCAGCCGGCTGCGTTCGCCCGCGGCCTCGAGGTCCGCCGTCACCAGCGCCGCCGACCGCGTCACGCCCTCGGACGAGACCACCTCGTAGCTCACGCTGCGCCGCCCCGGCTGCAACGCGAGCCAGCCGCCCTCGCAGCGGATGTCGGGCTGGCCCGCGACCTTGCAGAGCGAGACCTCGCGCCCGCCCACCCGGGTGTCGGCCTCGAGGAACTCGACCGTGACCGTCGGCGCCGGCGCGGCCCAGACGGCCCGCGCGGCCGGCGCCGTCCACGCCTCCCACAGCACCGCGACCGGCGCGGCCACCTCGCGCTCGAAGCTCAGCGTCGCGAAACGACCGCTCGCGGTGCGGGTGGCGCTCGGGTCGGTGTTGGGGTCGAGATCCGGTTTCATTGCGCGCGTTCCTTCATCAGCTTGGTGACGTAGTCGTCCAGCCGGTCGAGCCGGGCTTCCCAGACGTCGCGTTGTTCATCGAGCCACGTCCGCACCGGGGCCATCGCCTCGGGCACGAGGCCGCAGGTGCGGACCCGCCCGTCCTTCGACGTGGCGATCAGTCCCGCCTCCTCCAGCACCGAAAGGTGCCGCATCACCGTCGGCAGGCGCAGTCCCGTCGGGTTGGCGAGCTCGCTCACCGGCGCCGGCCCCTCGGCCAGCCGCCTCAGCATCGACCGCCGCGTCGGGTCCGCCAGCGCATGGAAGAGCAGCGAGAGATCGGAGTCATGCTTAGCCATGTCGCTAACCATAGGGCCGCCCCGCCCGGCGGCAAGGAGAAAGTTCGCCGGTCGGCTAAGTTTTCCGCGGCAACCCCGGCGCCGGTGTCGGGTGGGCGGTTTGCCGGACCGGCATGGCCGCCCCATGTTGGGTGGG
>CAZEGY010000260.1:0-3757 GCA_964511815.1 uncultured Rhodovulum sp. | reverse complement strand
CCCATGTTGGGTGGGAAGGAAGGGAGCGCGATGCGTCCGGTCGAACATCATGGCATCCGCCTGGCCACGCAGAGCTTCGGCCGCGCCGGCGATCCGGCGATCCTGCTGGTGATGGGGGCGACGGCCTCGATGCTCGGCTGGCCCGACGAGTTCTGCGCCGCGCTGGCCGACCGCGGGCTCTTCGTCATCCGCTTCGATCATCGCGACACCGGGCGATCCACCACCGTCCCACCGGGCGCGGCCGACTATGCGGTCGAGGACCTGGCCGGCGACGTCACCGCCATCCTCGACGCCTACGGGCTGGCCGGCGCGCATCTGGCCGGCATGTCGCTCGGCGGATACGTCGCGCAGATGCTGGCGGTCGCGCACCCCGAGCGCGTCGCCTCGCTGACGCTGATCGGCTCCGAGCCGCTCGGCTGGGACGGGGCGCCGCTGCCGCATATCTCGCAGGCGTTCATGGACCATTTCGCCGCGTTCGGCGGGCTCGACTGGTCCGATCGCGAGGCGGTCGCGGATTTCCTCGTCGAGGGCGAGCGGCTGTGCGCCGGGACGGCGGTGCCGTTCGATCGCGATCGCGAGAGGGCGCGCGTCGCGCGGGTGCTCTCACGCACCGACAGCCCGGCCAGCATGTTCAACCACGGCGCCCTGACCACGCGCGAGGACTGGACCGGGCGCTTCCGCGAGATCGCCTGCCCGGTGCTGGTCGTTCACGGCGCGGCGGACCCGATCCTTCCGGTCGAGAACGGGAGGGCCATCGCCGACGGCATTCCCGGCGCGTCGCTCGTGGTCCTTCCCGGGATCGGCCACGAGCTGCCGTTGCCGAGCATCCCCGAGATCGCCGAGCGGATCGCGGCCCACGTCGGGCAGTCGTCACCCTGAAGCCCTAACCGTTCCGCGGCGCTCGCCGACTTCCTGCAGGCGACGACCGGCGTCGTCGCCACCGGCAGGTTCAGCGCCTCCGTCCCCCACCGCCGCCCCGGCCGCCGCCGGCCCGGCCCACGCTCGCCCGTCCGCGGTCGGCGGAGGCCGATGGACGCGAGCGTGACGGCTGGTGGAAGGCGCTCGAACGGCTCGGCGACCGCGCCGAAGGGGTCTGCTTCACCTTCGGTCGCGAGACCGCCGGCCCCGACTGGCCCGGGCGGGACCGCGCGGTTTCCCGCGACAGCGACGCCGGCGCGCGCGACGTCGCCGGCCGCTCGGTCCCGAGGATCGCGGGGCCGACGCCGAAGTTCTCGCGCGCCTCGATCTTCTGGCGCGCGACGTCGCGGCTGGCCGGATTGGAGATCGACGCCCGGCCCGCCGGCGGCGTCCTGGTGCCGTCGCGCCGGTCTGCGAGATCGCCACGGTCGACCTGGACGCGGTCGCTGTCGCCGATGCTGACGCGGTCGTCGTCGCCGATCCGCGGCCGGTCGCCATCGCCGATGGCGATGTCGTCGCGGTCGATGTTCACGTCGCCGCGGTCGATGGTGATGTCGCCGCCGTCCCAGTCGATGTCGTCGTCGTCGTCCCAGCCGTCCCAGTCGTCGTCGTCGAAGATCTCGTCGAGGATGACGGCGCCGCCGAGGATGATGCCGCCGGCCACCAGGGCGTCGTCCCAGTCGTTGTCGTCGTAGTAATAGTGGTCGTAGCCGTAGACCGGAGGCGCGGCGAGCGGGGCCGCGTAGACCACCTTGCTGTCGTACGTCGGAACGTAGACGACCCCGGGATCGGCCGGGGCGATGACGATCTTGTCGTTCACCTCCTCGACCTTCTGCGCCTCGTTGTCGACGAGATAGCCGTTGACCTGCGCCTTGGCGCGCAGCCGCTGGATGGCGGCGAGCGCCTCGTCGGTCTGGGCGACCACGGCCTCGCCGGCCTGCTCGGTCCAGTCGATGTGATCGCTCATCCGGGTCACGAGGTCGGGGAAGCCGGCGGCGAGCTCGCGGACGCTGGCGTCCCACGGCTGGTCGGCGGCCTGGCCTGCGCGTTCCTGATCGGTGAGGGCGGCCGCTCCCGCCACGAAGCGCCCGGCCTTCACCACGTCGATCGGGAAGGTGGCGGCGACGAGCACCGGCGTCAGCACCTGGTCCGGGAACAGCGCCACCGGCCCGAACAGCGTGTCGAGCTCGGCCGCGGTGAGCGGGCCGGCGGCGAGGACCACGGACTCGAGCGACGCCGCCGCCTCCGCGGCCTCGTCCGGCGTCAGGACCTCGCCGCTGGCGTCGACGCAGGGAACGTCGATCGACATGCCGACCGCCAGGCGCTCCGGGTCGCCGCCGAGGGCCTCCCGGTTCGCTTCGACAAGGATGCCGTAGAGCATCGGGTCGCCATAGGCGCGCTCCGCGACCCGGCTGAGGGTGTCTCCGCTGGCGATGACGAGCGGGCTGCCGCACCTGACCGATCCGTCGCCCACCAGCATCTGGGCGGCCACCGGCGCCGGGCTGCCGCCTGCGACGAGCGCGGCGACGAGGGTGACGGCGAGACCCCGCGCGACGCGGCGGCGGAGGGTGGTTTCACCGGAGCGTAATGCGTGACGTCGCGCGGTGCGCAGCCCGGTGGCGGAGACGGTGACCGCCTTCATCGGCGCGTCGGTGTGCAGGCTCCCCTTCATCGACAGCTCCCCCCTGCCCTCGCGGCGCCGCGCAGCGAGGTCCCGTCGCCCGGGTGGGCGACGGTCATGGTCACGAGGCCTTCCGGCCGGCGTTCGGGACGAGCGCCACCGGCTCCGGGCCGAGCCCGAAGAGGGCGGAGACGCGGCGGAGCCGCGCCGCCGGGGCGTCGCCGGGGGCGCCGCTCGCCTCGATGATGCCGCGGATGAGGGCGAAGGCCGCACGGCGGTCTTCGAGGGCGTCGGGCAGCAGCGCCGGGATGGCGGCGAGCGCCGCCTCCTCGTCGAGCGCCAGCATCTGGAACTGGTCGCGGACCAGCGCCTTGAACGCGGTGAGGCTCATCCCGCGGCTGGCCTCGTGGGCGTCGCGCAGGCGGGTGATCGCGGCGAAGCCGCGCTCGTCGACGGCGCGGCGGGCGATGCCGACCCAGAGCAGCGCGCGGACCACCGCCTCGGCCGGGCCGCCGTCGGTCATCGCGGCACGGAGCTGCTCGGCCCGGCGCTCGACCAGCGCCGCGTGCAGCGCGCTGCGCGGCGCCTTGCGCGGCGGCTCGGCCGTCTCGGTGTCGATGCCGAGCGCGGCCTGCAGCGCCGGGGTGCCGTAGACGGCGTGGAAGGTGTCTTCCGACAGGCGCTCGGCGCTGCGGCGCCAGGCCTCGAAGCCGTCGACGATCCGCTGCGACAGCGCCGCCTGCGCGGCGAGGAGCGGGTTGCCGTCCGCACTCGGGCGGCGGCTGGCGCGGACGCGCTCGGCGGCGGCGTCGACCCAGGCGAGCCAGGGGTTGCGCGGGCCGAAGAACTCGTAGGAGAGGCGCAGCGGGTGCATCCGGCGCATCGCCTCGGCGAGCGGCGGCGTCACCATCGCGCGCACCGCCGGCTGGGCGAAGGTGCGGTAGAGCGCGAGGTTGATCTCCGAAGCCCTTGCCGCGGCGGCGAACTTGCGCTCGTCGGCGAGGTCGTTGCCGCCGAGGGCCCGGATGTCGTCGAGGGAGCGCGCCTCGCAGCGCATGACCCACTCGCCGGTGACGAGGTCGGGGTTGTCGACGGCCGCGCCCTTCGGGGTCAGCACCGCCTCGTAGAGGCCGGGGGGCAGGACGTCGATCAGGTCGATGTTCGAGGCGAACTCGTCGTGCTCCTTCCGCGCGACGCCGCCGGAGACGAAGATGCCGA
>CAZEGY010000259.1:0-5264 GCA_964511815.1 uncultured Rhodovulum sp. | reverse complement strand
CGTCACCGGCTCCGGGGAACGCGGCGGGCGTGGCGTCCGCCCGAGGAAACCACCCGTATCCTCTCTCTTCCCCCGAGTGTCGTGTAGCTTACCCAATGGTTAACGCCGCGGACGTAATCTAGCAATATCATATACTTAAGTAGCGTCGCGCGCGTGCGACGGCCGTGGGGCGGCACGCCTCCCGGCGCATCGCGGAGGGTGATCGGGGACCGAAACATGCCTCCCGATTGGCCCGCCGGCGCGCCGGGCGCAATCCCGTCAGGCGAGAAGCCCGCGCGCCGCGTCCTCGGCGAGGAGCGGCGGCCGGTCGACCGTACCCGCCACCGCCACGGCGGAGCGGCTCTCCGCGGCGGCCATGATCGCCTCCATCACTTCGAGGACGTGGAGCGCGAGCGCGCCCGACGCGCGCGGCGCCCGGCCCTCGCGGAGCGCGCCCACCAGATCGGCGACCCCGAGCATCCGGTAGTTGGCGCGGTCCGGCGCGTCGTAGGGCCAGTTGGGCGCGCCGCAGATCTCGCCGTCGCTCGGGTGGTCCTGCCAGTCGGCGCCCGCCGGCGAGAGCGACACCGTCCCGCCGAAGGTGTCGGGGTCGGGCAGGCGCAGCGAGCCGGCGGTGCCGTGGAGCTCGATCGGCGGCGGGGTGTGGCGGAAGACGTCCCACGAGGTGCCGAAGCTCACCATCGCCCCGCCGGCGAACTCGAGGAGCGCGAGGATCGTCGTCGCGGTGCCGACCGGGAAGCGCGTCCCCGCGAACGGCCCCGGCGCGGTGATCCGGCGCGCTTCCGCGCCCTTCGTCGTCACCGCCTGCACCCGGGCGACCGGGCCGAGGAGGTTGACGAGGGTGGTGAGGTAGTAGGGCCCCATGTCGAAGAGCGGGCCGCCGCCCGGCTGGTAGTAGAACTGCGGGTTCGGGTGCCAGTGCTCCATGCCGTGCCCGAACATGAAGGCGGTGCCGGTCACCGGCCGGCCGATCGCCCCGTCGTCGACGAGCCGCCGCGCCCGCCGGCCGGCGGCGCCGAGGAAGGTGTCGGGCGCCGCGCCAAGGAGGAGGCCGCGCGCCTCCGCCTCGGCGACGAGGCGGCGGCCGTCGGCGGCGGTGGTGGCGAGGGGCTTCTCGGTGAAGACGTGCTTGCCGGCGGAGAGCGCCGCCCCGGTCACCGCGACGTGCGCGGCGGGTACGGTCAGGTTGAGGACGAGGTCGACCTCGGGGTCGGCGAGGAGCGCGTCGACCCCGAGCGCGCGCACCCCGTGCTCCGCCGCCCGCGCCGCCGCAGCCTCGGACGAGACGTCGGCGCAGGCGACGAGGCGCACGCCGCGGAAGAGCGCGGCGTTCCTCATGTAGGTCGTCGAGATGTTGCCGGCGCCGATGACGCCGATGCCGAGGGTCGCAAGGGGCAAGGCAAGGCTCCTGTCAGTAGCCGAGGCGGCGCATGGTCTCGCGGTCGGTCCTGACCGCCGCGGCGGGATCGGCCGCGGCGGTGGCGGACTCCTCCTCGACCACGAGCCAGCCGTTGAAGCCGGGCGCCGCCGCGACGACCTCGACGACGGCCGGGATGTCGCAGGCCCCGGTGCCGAGCATCGCCCAGGCGCCGCGCGCGTCGGCGTCCTTGAGGTGAAGGTAGCGGATGCGGTCGCGGTGCGCCCGGAGGGTGTCGAGGAGGTCGGGGTGGCCGCGCAGGACGTGGCCGGTGTCCGGCACCCAGCCGACGAGCTCGGGGTCGAGCCGGGCGAAGACCGCGTCGTAGTCGGCCCGGTCGAAGAGGAGGGTGCCGTGGTGCGAGCTCGGGTGCAGCGCCACCGCGACGCCCGCCGCCTTCCCGATCTCGCCGGCGCGGGTGTAGATGTCGGCGGCGACGTCGAACTTCTCCGCCCGCGGACCGTCGTCGACGACGGTCGCCGAGCCGAGCGACAGCGTCGCCCCGGGAAAGCGGGCGACGAAGTCCGTCCACCGGCGGATCGCCTCGAGGTCGGCCTCCGCCGCGGCGCCGGGCACGGTGAAGCCGGTCGGCGAGGCGACGGCGAAGGCGACGAGGGCGAGGCCCCGCGCGTCGAGCGCCGCGGCGAAGGCGTCGGGCCGGGCGGCGTAGTCGCCGATCATGGTGTCGGTGATCTCGATGCCGGCGTAGCCGCCCGCGGCGACGGCGGCGAGGAGGTCGTCGGGGCCGCCGGTGAAGCGGGGTCCGAGCATCTCCCAGGTGTAGGTCTGGCAGCCGATCCTGAGCGCGGGCATGGGGTCGTTCCTCGTGGCGACGGGCAGCGCGCACAGCTATGCCGAGCGTCCGCGCCGTGTCGATCCCCTCTCGGCGCGCCGCAGTCGTCGGCGCGGCTCCCGCCATCGCCGGCGCGATCATCGGCGCCCGCTCGACGTGCCGACCGCGAAGTAGCGGGTTGCGGCGGGCCGTTGCCGCGGTAAGACACGGGGAGCAAGGGGTGCGTCGCGGCCGAAGGCCGTGCACAGGACACCCCGGGGAGGAGTCCGGCCAGCGATGACCGAGGAATACGACCACATCGTCGTCGGAGGCGGCGCCGCGGGCTGCGCGGCGGCGGCCCGGCTCGTCGGCGACGGCGGGCGGCGGGTGCTGCTGCTCGAGGCCGGGCACTCGCACCGCCATCCGCTCCTCGACATGCCGCCGGGCATCTTCAAGCTGATCAACGGCAGCAAGTACATGACCTACCACGCGACGGTGCCCCAGGAGCACCTGCACGGGCGGGTCCACGACATCCCGCAGGGCAACGTCCTCGGCGGCGGCACCAGCGTCAACGCGCAGGTCTACATGCGCGGCCGGCCGGCGGACTACGACGCCTGGGACGAACTCCTCCGCGGCAACAACGACGGCGCCCGCTGGGACTGGCAGACCGTGCTCGCCCACTTCCGGCGGATGGAGGGCAACGAGCGCATCCTCGACGCGCGCCACGGCGGCGACGGCCCGCTCCAGGTCTCGGACCCCGCCCACGTCGACGACGTGTCGCGCTGGTTCCTGCAGAGCGTCCAGGCCAAGGGCGTGCCGCTCACCCACGACTTCAACGGCCCGACCCAGACGGGCGTCGGCTTCTACCAGTTCATGAACCGCCGCGGCCGGCGGTGCAGCGCCGCCTACGCCTTCGTCGACCCGCTGAAGGACGATCCGCGCCTGACGCTGCGCCTCCGCGCCCGGGTGCGGAAGGTCGAGATCGAGAACGGCCGCGCCGTCGGCGTCACCTGGGTCGACGACAAGGGCGCGGTCCACAGCGCCCGCTCGCGGAGCGAGATCCTGCTGACCGCGGGCGCCCTCGTCACCCCGAAGCTCCTGATGCTGTCGGGGATCGGCCCCGCCGACCACCTGCGCGCACACGGCATCGACGTCGTCCTCGACGCTCCCGGCGTCGGGCAGAACCTCGTCGACCACCCCGAGGTGCCGGTCATCGCGGTGGCGAACGGCCCCTACGGCTACTTCCGCCAGGGCGTCGGCTGGCGGATGCTGTTGAACGGGATCCAGTTCAAGCTGTTCGGCTCGGGCCGCATCCTCAGCGTCGGCTTCGAGGCCGGGGCGTTCGTCAACCCGGTCGACATGGCGGCGCCGCCGTCGATCCAGGCGTTCTGCGTGCCGATCGTCTATCTCGACCGCGATCTCCTGAAGGTCTTCGACGACACCTACGGCGTCACGATCACCACCGTCGTCGTCAAGCCGAAGTCGCGGGGCTTCGTGAAGCTGCGCTCCGCCGACCCCGACGCCATGCCCCTCGTCTCGCCCAACCTCCTCGCGGAGCCGGAGGACATGGCGACGATGATCGCCGGCCAGCGCTTCTTCCGCGACGTGCTGCTCTCGGGACCGCTCGGCCAGCGCATCGAGAAGGTGATCGCGCCCGCCGGCCCCGACCTCTCCGACGCGGCGATGGCCGAGCACTGCCGGCGCTTCGTCAAGACCAACTACCACCCGGCGAGCACCGCGCGCATGGGCGCCGACGGCGACCGCATGGCGGTCCTCGACGCGCGCCTCCGCGTGCGCGGCATCGACAACCTCCGGGTCTGCGACATGTCGGCGGTGCCGGACATCAACGCCGGCAACACCGCGGCACCGGCGATGATGGTCGCCGACCGCTGCGCCGACTTCATCCTCGGACCCGAGCCGGCCGCCGCGCCGGCAGGCCCGGCCACTGCTGCACCACAGGGAGCGAACCCATGATCCTCGACCTCTTCCGCCTCGACGGCCAGGTGGCCCTCGTCACCGGCGCGACCCGCGGCATCGGCCTCGGCATCGCCACCGCGCTCGCCGAGGCCGGCGCCCACGTCATCATGTCGTCGCGGGTCGAGAAGCCCGAGGTGGTGCAGGCGCTGAAGGACGCCGGGCACCGGATCGACTACCTCCAGGCCGACGTGAAGGACCCCGAGCAGGTCAGGAAGCTCGTCGCCGACGCCACCGCGATCACCGGCCGCCTCGACATCCTCGTCAACAACGCCGGCGTCGCCCAGCACGGCACCACCCACGAGTTCACCGTCGAGCACTACCGCAAGATCATGGACATCAACGTCGACTCGGTCTTCTACGCCTGCCAGGCGGCGCTCGAGCCGATGCGGCGGCAGAAGTCGGGCGTCATCCTCAACATCGGCTCGATCTCGGGCTACATCTCGAACATCCCCCAGCCCCAGGCCGCCTACAACGCCTCGAAGGCGGCGGTCCACATGCTGACCAAGAGCATCGCCAGCGACTACGCCGGCGAGGGCATCCGCTGCAACGCCATCGCCCCGGGCTACATCGGCACCGACATGACCGCCGGCGGCTTCGCCAACCCCGAGTGGGAGCCGGTGTGGAAGAGCATGACGCCGCTCCCCAAGGTCGGCACCCCCGAGGACATCGGCGCCGCCGCGCTCTACCTCGTCTCGCCCGCCTCGACCTACGTCACCGGCGAGGTGCTGGTGATCGACGGCGGCTACCTGACGCGATGATCCGCGTCAGGCAGGTCGCCCACGTCTGCATCCTCACGGGCGACCTCGCCGGGACGCGGGACTTCTATGTCCGCGTCCTCGGCCTGCCGGTCAAGTTCGAGTTCCTCCGCGACGGCCGCGCCTTCGGCTTCTACCTCGACGCCGGCGGCCGGACGAACGTCGAGGTGTTCGAGCGATCGGACGTGGGATCGGACGTGGTGGCGCCCGCGGCCCGCATCGACCACCTGTGCCTCGAGGTCGAGGACATCGAGGCCGCGATCGCCCACGTCCGCGGCGAAGGCGTCGCGATCACCGACGGCAAGCTCGGCGTCGACGAGACCTGGCAGGCGTGGGTGACCGA
>CAZEGY010000258.1:0-5265 GCA_964511815.1 uncultured Rhodovulum sp. | reverse complement strand
GTTCGGCGGGTCGTTCGGCGGGTCGTTCGGGCGGTCGCCGGCGGGCGCCGGCGAGCGGGGCGGCGAGGGTGGCGAGATAGGCGACCGACAGGAGGATCATCAGGAGCCAGAAGTCGGAGAGGCCGACGCCGACGACGAGCGCGGCGCCGACGAGGAGCCAGCGGGCGCTCCCGCGCTGGATGCGGAGGCCCTTGGGCGCGAAGGTCCGCAGCCGGGAGATCATCAGCGTGCCGACGACGACGAGCCAGGGCGCGACGAGCCAGGGAACGTCGCGGGCGTCGGCGATCCCGGCGAAGGTGACGTAGGCGGGCAGGAGGCCGAGGAGCGCCCCGGCCGGCGCCGGGACGCCGACGAAGTGGGCCTTGCCGACGACGGGGGCGTCGCGGTTGACGTTGAAGCGCGCGAGGCGCAGGCAGGCGCAGACCGAGAAGACGAGGGCGGCGGTCCAGGCGAGGTCGGCGGCGCCGGCGAGGGCCATCTGGTAGACGAGCATCGCCGGGACGACGCCGAAGCAGACGAAGTCCGAGAGCGAGTCGAGCTCGCTCCCGAAGCGGCTCGCGGCGTTGAGCCGCCGCGCCAGCAGGCCGTCGACCCCGTCGAGCACCGCGGCGAAGATCACCAGCGCGACCGCGGGCTCGAACCGCCCGGCGAAGCCGAGGCGGAGGGCGGTGAGCCCCGAGCACAGCCCGACGATGGTGACGAGGTTGGGGACGAGGTGCAGGAAGGGCAGCGTCTCGGGGCGCGCGCCGAGCCGGCGGCGAATCCGTTGGCGCGGATGCTGCGCGTCCCTGTCGCCGGCTGGCCGGTCGCCGGTTGGCCGATCGCCGTCCATCAGCGCACCGCCCCGGTCCGGGCGGGCTCGGACGCGGCGAGGTCGGCGAGGACGGTCTCGCCCGCGATCATCGCCTGGCCCTCGCAGACGAGCGGCGCCACGCCGTCGGGCAGGTAGACGTCGAGCCGCGAGCCGAAGCGGATGAGCCCGAAGCGCTCGCCGGTAAGGAGCGACGCGCCCTCGCCGACGAAGCAGACGATGCGCCGGGCGACGAGGCCGGCGATCTGCACGACGCCGAGGGTGCGGCCGTCGTCGAGCGCGATGACGAGGCCGTTGCGTTCGTTCTCGTCGCTCGCCTTGTCGAGGGAGGCGTTGAGGAAGCGGCCGGGGTGGTAGGCGACGCGCGCGACCCGTCCTTCGACGGGGGCGCGGTTCACGTGGCAGTCGAAGACGTTCATGAAGACGCTGACGCGCGTGCGCGGCTCCGGGCCGAGGCCGAGCTCCGCCGGCGGCACGGCGGGCGCGATCGCCGAGACGACGCCGTCGGCCGGGCTGACGACGAGGCCGGCGCGGGTCGGCGTGACCCGCGGCGGGTCGCGGAAGAAGTAGACGCACCAGATCGTCAGCACGAGCCCGATGGCGCCGAGGACGTCCGAGACGAGGTAGAGGACGAGCGTCGCGACCGCGAAGGCCGCGATGAAGCGGTATCCCTCCCGGTGGACCGGCTTCACCACCGTCGCCAGCATCGACACCCGCGGACCTCGCCCTCGCCTCAAGGTGGCGGGGTGATGGCACCTTTGCGCCCGCTGGGCAACCCGCCGCGGCCATGGTAGCGCCAGCGGAGGACGGCACGGCGGAGGGAGGCGACGGTGGAGCGGTACTATCTCGAGGATCTGCACGTGGGGCAGACCTTCACCAGCCCGAGCCGGGAGATCGGCGCCGAGGCGATCAAGGCCTTCGCGCGGGAGTTCGACCCGCAGCCGTTCCACACCGACGAGGGCGCGGCGGCCGACACCTTCTTCGGCGGCCTCGCCGCCAGCGGCTGGCACACGGCGGCGATGACCATGCGGCTCCTCGTCGACGGCGGCCTGCCGCTCGCCGGGGGCTCGATCGGCGCCGGCGGCGAGATCCGCTGGCCGCAGGCGACGCGGCCGGGCGACGTGCTGACGGTGACGAGCACGATCGAGACGATCCGCCCGTCGCGCTCGCGCCCGGACCGCGGCATGGTGACCGTTCGCAGCGAGACCAGGAACCAGCGGGGCGAGACGGTCCAGACCCTCGTCTCGACCGTCGTCGCCTTCCGCCGGCCGGCCTGAGACCGGACGGCGGAAGGCGAACGGCGTCAGAAGCGCGCGCGGAGCATGAGCTCGGCCTGGAGGCCCTCGCCGTAGATCACCGTGTTGTAGAAGCCGGTGCTGGCATAGTACTTCTCGTCGAGGACGTTGTTCACCGACAGGGTGAGCACCGACTGCTCGGTCAGGTCGTAGCTCGCGTTGACGTCGAAGACGGCGTAGGCGTCCTGCTCGATGTTGGGCAGGTCGCCGTCCCACGGCATGCTGTCGATCGCGCTCTGCCAGCGCACGGCCCCGCCGACGGTGAGCCGGTCCTGGAGGACGCCGGCGATGCGGTAGTCGGTCGCCGCCTTCAGGGTATTGCGCGGCGTGTCGGTGTTGACCCGGTTGCCGTCGTCGTCCTCCGACGAGGCGTAGGTGTAGCCGAAGGAGACGTTCCAGCGGTCGTTGATCGCGCCGGCGGCCTCGACCTCGAAGCCGCGGGTCGTCGTGCCGTCGATGAGCTCGTAGTAGCTGTAGGGCGTCCCGTCCGGAGCGACCGCGTCGCCGGCGTACTCGGCCACGTCCCGCTGGTCGGTCTGGAACACCGCCGCCGCGGCGTAGAGCGCGCCGCCGAAGAGGCCGGCCTTGACGCCGAGCTCGTAGTTCCAGCCGAAGGTCGGGTCGAGGTACTGGCGGTCGATGTCCTGGGCGAGCTGCGGCTTGTAGATGCTCGTCACGCTGCCGTAGGCGGTCCACACGTCGGTGACGTCGTAGGTGAACCCGAGATAGGGGGTGACGACGCCCTTGAACTCGTAGCTGGAGGTGCCCGACCACGGGTCGCTCGACTCCCCGTCCCACCAGTTCACCCGGGCGCCGCCGATCACCGCGAGCGCGTCGGTGACCCGGAACCGGGTGGTGGCGTAGAGGCCGACCTGGGTGGTGTCGCTCGTGTAGACGCCCGGGTCGGTGGTCGGGAAGTCGGGCTTCGGGAAGCTGCCGTCCCAGTCGAAGACGTTGCCGATCGAGGGGTAGCCGAAGCTGACGCTGTAGCCGTCGTAGCGGCCCTCGTAGCGCGAGGCGAAGAGGCCGCCGACGAACTCGTGGGTGCGGCCGAACGCCTGGTAGTCGCCGTTCAGCACCGCGTTGATCGAGTTCTGGTCGTAGCCGCCGTCGTAGTGCGACGCGGACGAGGCGTAGACGCCCTCGCCGGTCACCGGGTCGATCGCGGTGGTCTCGTAGTTGCCGTTCTGCGGCGGGAACCAGCCGAGGTTCCCCTGGAAGTCGTTCTTCGCGTAGGTGTAGACGAGCCGCCCCGTCCAGCCGTTGTCGAAGACGTGCTCGAGCGAGGCGAAGGCCTCGGTGCGCCGGGTGTCGACGTAGGTCCAGTCGGTGCCGAGGTTGAAGCCCTTCGGCCAGTCGACGAGCGAGCCGTCGGTGTACCACGGCGGCAGGCCGCCCCAGGTGACGTTGTCGGCGTCGGTCTGCTGGTAGCTGACCCCGGCGTTCAGGAGCGTCTGGTCGGTGATGTCGACCTCGAGCGCGCCGTAGCCGACGTAGCGCTCCTTGAAGTAGCGGTCGAGCGTGGTCTCGCGGGCGTCGGCGGCGCCGAGGAGCCGGCCGCGGACCGTGCCGCTCTCGTTGAGCGGGCCGGAGATGTCGGCCTCCATCCGGCCGCCGGTCGGGTAGGCGACCGCGGCGGCGACCTCGCGCTGGAGGAAGCTCGTCGGGCGCTTGCGGATGTAGTTGATCGAGGCGCCGGGCTCGCCGGCGCCCTGCATCAGGCCGGTGGCGCCGCGCACGATCTCGACGTGGTCGTAGAGGATCATGTCGGCGTTGTTGTCGCCGAACTGCCAGACCCCGTCCCGCGGGATCGGCACGCCGTCGTACTGGTAGGCGTCGATCGAGAAGCCGCGGGAGTAGTAGTTCTGCCGCTCGCTGTCGAAGGGCAGCACGGTGATGCCGGTCGCCGCGTCCATCACCTCGTTGACCGAGGTGATGTTGCGGTCCTTCATCTGGGCGTCGGTGATGACGCTCGTCGACTGCGGCGTCTCCTTCTGGGAGAGCGGCATGCCCGTCGCCGAGCGCATCCACTCGGTCGTCCACGAGCCCGTGCCCTCGGTCGTCGTGCCGGGGGCGGCGGTGATGTCGAGGGTGTCGAGGAGGAGGGCGCCGTCGCTCTCGGCCTCGACACCGGCGATCGCCGGCTCTTCCGCCTCGGCCTCGCTGCCGACCGCCGCGTCCTGCGCCAGCGCCGCGCCGCCGAGCATCAGCCCGACCACCGCCGCGCTGCCGAGGAGCGCCCCCCGGCGCTGGCGCCGCCGCTCGGCGAACGCCTCTTCCATGATCTCGCTCATCGTCCAGTCCCCCGAATGTCCCGTGGCATCCGGCTGGCGAAAGCGTGGCTGGCCCCTGACCCGGGCGCTTAGTCGCGAATTCGTGTACGGGCAAGACGGTCGCGACGATTCGGCCACAGGCCGTGGCCCTTCGGCAACGGGGGGCGTTTACAAACCCGTCCGAACGCGGCAGAAGCGCGCCGCCAGATCCTCGGAGGGTAGAATGGGCTATCGGGTCGCCGTCGTCGGCGCCACGGGCAATGTGGGCCGCGAAATGCTGAACATCCTCGCCGAGCGGGAGTTTCCCGTCGACGAGATCGTCGCGCTCGCCTCGCGGAAATCGCTGGGGACGGAGTGCTCGTTCGGCGAGAAGACCCTGAAGACCCTCGACCTCGACGGCTTCGACTTCGCCGGCTGGGACATCGCCCTCTTCGCCATCGGCTCGGACGCGACGAAGAAGTACGCGCCGATCGCGGCGAAGGCCGGGTGCGTCGTCATCGACAACTCGTCGCTCTACCGCTACGACCCCCAGGTGCCGCTGATCGTGCCCGAGGTGAACCCCGACGCGATCGAGGGCTACGCGAAGAAAAACATCATCGCCAACCCCAACTGCTCGACGGCGCAGATGGTCGTGGCGCTGAAGCCGATCCACGACCGGGCGAAGGTGAAGCGCGTCGTCGTCGCCACCTACCAGTCGGTCTCGGGCTCGGGCAAGGACGCCATGGACGAGCTCTGGCTCCAGACCAAGGGCATCTACGTCCCCGGCCAGGAGGTCGAGCCCAAGGTCTTTCCCAAGCAGATCGCCTTCAACGTCATCCCCCACATCGACGCCTTCATGGAGGACGGCTCCACCAAGGAAGAGTGGAAGATGGTGGCGGAGACCAAG
>CAZEGY010000257.1:0-5270 GCA_964511815.1 uncultured Rhodovulum sp. | reverse complement strand
ATCGTCTTCTTCGGCATCGGCATGGTGCCGGGGCTGATCGCGACGACGATCTTCGTCATCCCGGCGCCGATCCGGCTCACCTACCTCGGCATCACCACGACGCCGAAGGAGCTGAAGGAGGCGGGGCTGGCGTTCGGGGCGACCGGCGGGCAGCTCCTGCGCAAGGTCGAGCTGCCGTGGGCGATGCCGCAGATCATGGCGGGGCTCACCCAGACGATCATGCTGTCGCTGTCGATGGTCGTCATCGCCGCGCTCGTCGGCGCCGACGGCCTCGGGGTGCCGGTGGTGCGCGCGCTCAACACCGTCAACACCGCGCTCGGCTTCGAGGCCGGGCTCGTCATCGTCGTCGTCGCGATCCTGCTCGATCGCGTCTTCCGGCGGGAGGACTGATCGAGATGACAGAGACGACTGCGATGCCCACTGCGATGCCGACCGCGATGATCGAGTTCGACAAGGTGTCGATCGTCTTCGGCGCCGACCCGCCGTCGGCGCTGCCGCTGATGGACGCGGGCAACAGCCGCGCCGAGGTGCAGCGGGCGAGCGAGCAGGTGCTCGGCGTCCACGACTGCTCGCTGACGGTGAACCGCGGCGAGATCTCGGTGCTCATGGGGCTGTCGGGGTCGGGGAAGTCGACGCTGCTGCGCGCCGTCAACGGGCTCAACCCGGTGATCCGCGGGCGGGTGCTGGTGCGCAACCAGGCGGGCGAGATGGTCGACGTGGTGACCGCGGGCGGCGAGAGCCTGCGCGGCCTGCGCCGCGGGGCGGTGTCGATGGTCTTCCAGCAGTTCGCGCTGCTGCCGTGGCGGAGCGTGGTCGAGAACGTCGCCCTCGGGCTCGAGCTCGCCGGCATGGCCAAGGAGGCGCGGCTCGCCAAGGCGCGGGAGGTGCTCGCCACCGTCAACCTCACCGACTGGGCGGAGAAGAAGGTGTCCGAGCTCTCGGGCGGGATGCAGCAGCGGGTCGGGCTGGCGCGGGCGTTCGCCACCGACGCCGAGATCCTGCTGATGGACGAGCCGTTCTCGGCGCTCGATCCCTTGATCCGCAACCGGTTGCAGGACGAGCTCCTCCAGTTGCAGGAGAAGATGCACTGCACCATCGTCTTCGTCTCCCACGACCTCGAGGAGGCGGTGAAGCTCGGCAACACCATCACCATCATGGAAGGCGGGCGGATCGTGCAGACCGGGACGCCCGAGGACATCGTGCTCCGCCCCGCCAACGGCTATGTCGCCGACTTCGTCGCCCACCTGAACCCGCTGAGCGTGCTGACCGCGGCCGACGCGATGGTCGCCGACGCCGGGCCGGGCGACCCGGCGCGGACCGTGGCGCCCGGCTCGTCCCTCAAGGACGCGCTGCCGCTCTTCGCCGATACCGACGCGCCGGTCTGGGTGGCCGAGGACGGCACCGTCCGCGGCCGGATCAGCGCGCAGGCGGTCTGCGCGATGCTGGCGCGGAGCGCGGCCGCGGCCGCCTGAGCGCCGGTGGCCATGCCCGCGCGAGGCGCGCCGCGCCGGTCCGGGGACGGCGGAAAGCGGCGCCCCGCGTCCGGGCGCGTTGCCGCCTGCCCGGTCGGGAGCGCTGCGGCCGCACGCGGCGATACGGGATCTGCCGGAACACACTCAGGATACACGGCTGTCCTCCGACCGTCCGGGCCGACGCGACGCCCGCCGAGGGTTGCGCTCAAAGCTTAAGGCGGCGTTACCCGGCGGGCGATGCCATCGTTGCGCGTTCGGCAACGATGCGTCGATGACTCCCCGGTTGTCGGGGCTGCCGGCGGGTCCATCTTCCGATCGACCGGAACGGGAGGGCGTCCATGCTCGGCGAGATCGAAGGCCTGCACCGCGTCGCCGTCGCGGGGGCGGCGGTGATCGACCGCGACGACTTCCGGGCTATCTGCTTTCGCACCCCGGGGGACGTGCTCTCCGATGGCGACGAACGCGCCGGGCTTCGACCGGGGCGAGGACGCCCGCCGCCACGCCCGTCCCCGGCTCCGGCCGGAAGAGCATCTGGAGCCGATCGCATGACCGTCGCGGCCGAAGCCTACGCCTACCATGCCGAGGGTCGCGCCCACGGCCGCCCGCTCGTCTTCGCCTTCCACGGCACCGGCGGCACCGAGAACCAGTTCGTGCCGCTCGTCCGCGAGCTCGTCCCCGGCGCCGCGATCGTGGCGCCGCGGGGGGACGTGTCCGAGCACGGGGCGCTGCGCTTCTTCCGGCGCGCCGGCGAGGGGGTCTACGACATGGCCGACCTCGAGCGGCGGACCGAGGCGATGGCGGCGTTCGTCGCGGCCCATGTCGCGGCGGGGCAGCCGAGCGAGGTGATCGGGCTCGGCTACTCGAACGGCGCGAACATCCTCGCGAGCGTGATCTTCCGGCGGCCGGGTCTCTTCGGGCGGGCGGCGCTCCTGCATCCGCTGATCCCGTGGACGCCGGCGCCGGCGCCGGTGACGACGCGGGTGCTGATCACCGCCGGCGAGCGCGATCCGATCTGCCCGCCTGCGGACACCCGGGCGCTCGAGGGCTGGTTCCGCGCCCAGGGCGCGGAGGTCGCGACGGCGTGGAGCCCGGGCGGGCACGAGATCGGACGTTCGGAGATCGCCGCGGTCGCGGCGTTCCTCCGCTAGGGACATCGCAAACGAGGGAGGCAGGCATGGCCATCGACCCGACCGACATCACCCTGGACGAGACGGCGAGCGGGGGCCGCTACAGCTACCGTCTCGACGGAGGGGAGGCGGAGCTGACCTTCTCGAAGGCCGGCGCCGGGCTCATCGTCATCGACTACACCGGCGTCCCCGTCGCCTTCCGCGGCCGGGGCGTCGCGCAGGCGCTCGTCACCCGCGCCGTCGTGGACGCGCAGGCGGCGGGCCGGAAGGTGCTGCCGCTCTGCTCCTACGCGGCGGCGCAGTTCCGCCGCCATCCCGACTGGGCCGACGTGCTGCAGGGGGAGCGGTCATGAGCTGGAACCCGACGCTCGACCCGGTCTGCCCCGACGCCGTCGGCGTCGACGCGATCGAGACGCTGATCATCCCGCGCGCCCGCGACCTCGGTGGCTTCTCGGTCAGGCGGGCGTTGCCGGCGCCGAAGCGGCAGATGGTCGGGCCGTTCATCTTCTTCGACGAGATGGGGCCGGTCGAGTTCCTGACCGGGCAGGGCATCGACGTGCGGCCGCATCCCCACATCGGCCTCGCGACGGTCACCTACCTGTTCAAGGGGGAGTTCCAGCATCGCGACAGCCTCGGCTCGGACCAGATGATCCATCCGGGTGCGGTCAACTGGATGATCGCCGGCAACGGGGTCACCCATTCGGAGCGCACGAGCGCCGAGACGCGGCGGAACCCCTCGTCGCTCTTCGGTATCCAGACCTGGGTGGCGCTGCCCGAGGAGGCGGAGGACACCGAGCCGCTGTTCGAGCACCAGGGCAAGGAGGCGCTGCCGTTCTTCGAGGACGGCGGGGTGAAGGCGCGGCTGATCCTCGGCAGCGCGTGGGGGGCGCGGGCGCCGGTGAAGGTGTTCACCGAGACGTTCTACGTCGACGCCGAGCTCGCGCCGGGCGCGCTGATGCCGCTCCCCGACGAGCACGAGGACCGCGGGGTCTACGTGGTCGCGGGCGCGGTCGAGATCGGGGGAGAGCGCTTCGAGGAGGGGCGGATGATGGTCTTCCGCCCCGGCGACCGGCTGGCGATGAAGGCCGGGGAGGCGGGGGCGCGGCTGATGCTGCTCGGCGGCGAGACGCTCGGGGGGCCACGCTACATCTGGTGGAACTTCGTCGCCTCGTCGAAGGAGCGGATCGAGGCGGCGAAGGAGGCCTGGCGTGCCGGCGACTGGGCGCACGGGCGCTTCCGCCTGCCGCCGGGGGACGACGCGGAGTTCATCCCGGCCCCGGAGCGCTGACCGGGGCCTCGTGGTCCGGGCGGGATGTTGATCAAGGTTAACTGGTTAACGCCGGTGCGCCCCCCGATCTAGCGTGGCTCGGAGCGGCGTGCCGCGCAAGGCGGGCCGCGTCGAGATGGTGAACGCGCGGCGCGCGGCGGCGGCGTCGGCGGGCCGGGCCGTCGCCTGCGCCGGAGGCGGCGGCGTCGGCTACGGGTCCGCCGGCAGCAGCGCCTCGAGGGTCGCGATGCGGTCGGCCTCGGCCGGCGGCTTGTCCCAGCGCAGGCGGGAGATGCGCGGGAAGCGCATGGCGACGCCGGAGCGGTGGCGGGTGGAGCGGGCGAGGCCCTCGAAGGCCACTTCCAGCACGAGGCCGTGGTCGGGCTCGGCGCGGACGGCGCGGACCGGGCCGAAGCGGTCGGTGGTGTTGTGGCGGACCCAGCGGTCGATCTGGACGAGCTCGTCGTCGGTGAAGCCGAAGTAGGCCTTGCCGACCGGCACCAGCTCGCCGGCGTCGGTCCAGACGCCGAAGGTGTAGTCGGAGTAGAAACCCGAGCGCTTGCCGTGGCCGCGCTGGGCGTAGAGGAGCACCGCGTCGATGACGTGGGGGTCGCGCTTCCATTTCCACCACAGGCCCTTGGGGCGGCCGGGGACGTAGGGCGCGTCGCGGCGCTTGAGCATGACGCCCTCGATCACCGGGTCGGGCGGGGCGGCACGCAGCGCCGCGAGGTCGTCCCAGGTGGCGAAGGGCAGGAGCGGGGAGAGGTCGAGGCGGGCGGGGTCGAAGCTGGCGGCGAGGGCTTCGAGGGCGGCGCGGCGGTCGGCGAAGGCGAGGGGGCGGAGGTCGTCCGGCCCGCGGCGGAGGAGGTCGTAGGCGCGGAGGTGGGCCGGGTAGCGGCGGAGGTGGGCCGGCGTCACGGTCTTGCGGTTGAGGCGCTGCTGGAGCTCGGCGAAGGGGGCGATGCCGCCGGCCTCGGTGCGGACGAGGAGCTCGCCGTCGATGGCGGCGTCGAAGTCGAGGGCGTCGAGGAGGTCGGGGAAGGCGTGCGCGATGTCGTCGCCGGTGCGGGAGTAGAGGCGGCGGCGGTCGCCTTCGGCGACGGCCTGGACGCGGATGCCGTCCCATTTCCACTCGGCGGCGAAGTCGGCGGGGTCGAGGCGGGCGAAGTCGGCTTCCTCGATGGCGTGGGAGAGCATGACCGGGCGGAAGGGGGCGAGGGCGGCGGCGCGCGGTCGCTCGCCCTCGCCGGTCAGCCAGGCGAAGAGGGGGACGTAAGGCGGGGTCAGGCCGTGCCAGAGCTCCTCGATCTCGGCGACCTCGCGGGCGCCGAGGTCGGCGAGGGCCTGCTTGGCGAGGCGGGCGGAGACGCCGACGCGGAGGCCGCCGGTGACGAGCTTGAGGAG
>CAZEGY010000256.1:0-5282 GCA_964511815.1 uncultured Rhodovulum sp. | reverse complement strand
GTCTGACCGCCCGGCAGGCTGGAGAGCAGGTGCTCGATCCAGCGTCCGCCGTTCACCCCCTGGAAGACGAGGCTGAACACCGTCGCGCCGAGCAGGATGAAGACGACCATCGCGGTGATCCGCATCGTCGTCATCATCGCGTACCACATCATCGCGCGCGAGAAGCGCCGGTGGAGGATCGAGAGCAGGATCGCCCCGACCGCCCCCATCGCGCCCGCCTCGGTCGGGGTCGCGAGCCCGAGGAAGATCGTCCCGAGGACGAGGAAGATGAGGACGAGCGAGGGCACCATGCCCCAGAGCACCTTGCTCGCCAGCGCCCAGCCCCGGAGGGTGCGCGCCTCGGGCGGCAGCGGCGGCACCTTGTGCGGCCGGAAGAGCGCGAGGAAGAGGACGAAGAGGGCGAAGAGCGAGACCTGGAGGCCCGACGGGCCGATCGCGCCGAGGTACATGTCGCCGACCGAGACGCCGAGCTGGTCGGAGAGGATGATGAGCACGAGCGAGGGCGGGATGACCTGCGCGATCGTGCCGGAGGCGGCGATGACACCGGTGCCGACGCGCATGTCGTAGCCGTACTTGAGCATCACCGGCAGCGAGATCATGCCCATCGCGATCACCGACGCGGCGACGGTGCCGGTGACCGCCCCGAGGATCGCCCCGACGAAGATCACCGCGAAGGCGAGCCCGCCCGGAAACGGCCCGAAGAGTTGCCCCGCCCCTTCGAGCAGGTCCTCGGCGAGGCCGCTCTTCTCGAGCACGGTACCGAGGAGGGTGAAGAACGGGATCGCGAGCAGGAGCTCGTTCGACATGGTGCCGAAGATCCGGTAGGGCAGCGCCTGGAGGAACTCCGGCCCGAAGTAGCCGATCTCCATCGCGACGAGCCCGAAGGCGAGCCCGAGTGCCGAGAGCGAGAAGGCGACCGGGAAGCCGATCAGCATGAAGCAGACCAGCCCGACGAACATCGCGGGCGCGGTGTAGCCATAGTCAAGCATCGCGACGGCTCCGCCCGCTCACTGAAGGGGTTTCTCGTACTCGACCGCCTCTTCCGCGTATCCGCGGAGGCCCGCGATCCGCTTGACGAGCTCCGACACGCCCTGCAGGAGGACGAGCCCGAAGCCGAGCGGCATGAGGAGCTTGACCGGCCAGAGGGTGAGCCCGCCGGTGTTCGACGAGGTCTCGCCGGAGAAGTAGCTCGGCAGGAAGAAGTTCCACGCGAAGTAGGTGAGGGTGAGCATCACCGGGAAGAGGAAGAACACGAGCCCGAAGACGTCGATCCACAGCTTCCGGCGCGGGCTCGCCGAGCCGTAGAAGAGATCGACGCGGACATGGCCGTTGACGCAGAGGACGTAGGGCGCCCCGAGCAGGAACACGCCCGAGAACAGCTGCCACTGGATCTCGAGCCAGGCGTTGGAGCTCAGGCTGAAGAGATAGCGCGAGGCGGCGTTGCCGGCGCTGATCACCACGCTGAAGAGCACGAGCCACGCGGCGACCCACGCGAACGCGTAGCTGATGCGGTCGATGGCTGCCGACAGGCCGAGCCAACCCTTCATCGTTCCTCGCCTGTTGCCCTGTTTTCGTTCGGCTTCTCGTAAACGCAGTTTCCGGGTCAGGCAAGCGCCTTGCCCGGACGCGAACCGCACGCGACCACGGGACTCGCCGCGCGCCCGCCGCGCAACAAAAGTGCGGGCGACGGCATCGCCGAGCAACTTTCGGCGGAGAATCCGGTTGACGCCGGCCGGCAGCGTGCCTAAAGCAAGGGCATCTGAGGGAGGACTCGGGCGCGATGGCCGCACTCGTACTTATCGGATGCAGGTGCGGAGAGCGGTCGGGGTCGTGACGGCCCGCCCGTTTCGAGCCGCGCCATGACCCCCCGAGCGGGGGTTTTTTTGTGGCTGGAAGCCGGCTTCGGGCCGGCGACGACGGAGAAGAGACGATGACCCGACAGATGACCGGCGCCGAGATGGTCGTTCAGGCCCTGCGCGATCAGGGCGTCGACACCGTGTTCGGCTATCCCGGCGGCGCCGTCCTGCCGATCTACGACGCGATCTTCCAGCAGAACGACATCCGCCACGTCCTCGTCCGCCACGAGCAGGCCGCGACCCACGCCGCCGAGGGCTACGCCCGCGCCACCGGCAAGCCCGGCGTCGTCCTCGTCACCTCGGGCCCGGGCGCGACCAACGCCGTCACCGGCATGACCGACGCGCTGATGGACTCGATCCCGATCGTCGTCCTCACCGGCCAGGTCGCCACCTTCCTCATCGGCAACGACGCCTTCCAGGAGGCCGACACCGTCGGCATCACCCGGCCGTGCACCAAGCACAACTGGCTGGTGAAGGACACCGGCAAGCTCGCCGAGACGATCCACCAGGCCTTCCACGTCGCCCTGAGCGGCCGGCCGGGGCCGGTCCTCGTCGACATCCCCAAGGACGTCCAGTTCGCCGTCGCCGACTACACCCCGCCGGCGGAGATGCGCTCGCACTACCGGCCGCGGACCAAGGGCGACGCCGACGCCATCCACGCCGCCGTCGAGGCGCTGGAGAAGGCCGAGCGGCCGATCGTCTACTCGGGCGGCGGCGTCATCAACTCCGGCCCCGAGGCGTCGCGGCTCCTGCGCGAGCTCGCCGACACCACCGGCTTCCCGATCACCTCGACGCTGATGGGCCTCGGCGCCTATCCGGCGAGCGGCAAGGGCTGGATCGGCATGCTCGGGATGCACGGCACCTACGAGGCCAACTGGGCGATGCACGACTGCGACTTCATGCTCTGCGTCGGCGCCCGCTTCGACGACCGCATCACCGGGCGGACGGACGCCTTCTCGCCCGGCTCGTTCAAGGTCCACGTCGACATCGACGCCTCGTCGATCAACAAGAACATCCGCGTCCACGTGCCGATCGTCGGCGACGTCGGCTCGGTCCTCGCCGACATGCTCGCCCTCTGGAAGGAGCGCGGCTCGAAGACCCGCTCCGAGGCGGTCGCGAAGTGGTGGAAGCAGATCGAGCTCTGGCGGGCGCGCAACTGCCTCGCCTTCCGCAACTCCGACAAGGTGATCAAGCCGCAGCACGCGCTCCGGCGCCTCGAGGCGCTGACCGCGGGCCGCGACCGCTACGTCACCACCGAGGTCGGCCAGCACCAGATGTGGGCGGCGCAGTACCTGACCTTCGACGAGCCGAACCGCTGGATGACGAGCGGCGGCCTCGGGACGATGGGCTACGGCTTCCCCGCCTCGATCGGCGTCCAGCTCGCCCACCCCGAGGCCCTCGTCGTCAACGTCGCCGGCGAGGCCTCGTGGCTGATGAACATGCAGGAAATGGGCACGGCGGTGCAGTACCGCCTGCCGGTCAAGCAGTTCATCCTCAACAACGAGCGCCTCGGCATGGTCCGCCAGTGGCAGGAGCTCCTCCACGGCGAGCGCTACTCCTCGTCGTGGTCCGAGGCGCTGCCCGACTTCGTCAAGCTCGCCGAGGCGTTCGGCGCCAAGGGCATCCGCTGCGACGACCCCGCCAAGCTCGACGCGGCGATCCAGGAGATGCTCGACCACCCGGGCCCGGTGATCTTCGACTGCGTCGTCGAGAAGCACGAGAACTGCTTCCCGATGATCCCGTCGGGCAAGGCCCACAACGAGATGATCCTCGGCGAGGACGCGGCGCAGGGCGCGATCGACGCCGGCGGCGCCGTCCTGGTCTGAGCGGGAGGAGAGAGAAGATGAACGCCCTCGCCATCCAGCGCGGCGCCAGCGCCCACAGCGTCTACGACCTGCGCAGCCCGTTCGACGACCGCCAGGAGACCCACACCCTCGCGATCCTCGTCGACAACGAGGCCGGCGTCCTCGCCCGGGTCATCGGCCTCTTCTCGGGCCGGGGCTACAATATCGACAGCCTGACCGTCGCCGAGACCGACCACGAGGGCCACCTCAGCCGCATCACCATCGTCACCACCGGCACGCCGCAGGTGATCGAGCAGATCAAGGCCCAGCTCGGCCGCCTCGTCCCGGTCCACGACGTCCACGACCTGACGGTCGAGGGCCCGGCGGTGCAGCGCGAGATGGCGCTCATCAAGGTGACCGGCACCGGCGAGAAGCGCGTCGAGGCGATGCGCCTCGCCGACGTCTTCCGCGCCAAGGTCGTCGACACCACCCTCGAGAGCTTCGTCTTCGAGCTGACCGGCGCCCCGGACAAGGTCGACGCCTTCATCGCGCTCATGCGCCCCCTCGGCCTCGTCGACGTGGCGCGAACCGGCGTCGCGGCGATCGCCCGCGGGGCCTGATCCGCGTGGCCGGACGGCCCGGGGCCTCCGCCCCTACCCCGTACCGAGCTCGCGCACCGGCGGCCGGCACCCCGACGCTCCGGTCCGCTCCGATCGTCCCGGCGGTCCCGCCCGACGGGCGGCGGAGGCGTGGGATGCCGGCGCATGCCGCCGGCGATATTCTCTGTGTACTGAAGGACTTTCAGGCCGCTCGGCACCCGTTGGCGCGTCGGGAGCGATTGTGCCCGGCCGCGGGGCGTCGTAGGCCTATCGACGTGGGACACGAAAACGAGATTCGGCCGGCCGTCGTCCGGTCCGAACGTTGGTGAGGAAGCACATGACCGACACAAACGACCTCGATCCGTCAGAAACCCGCGAGTGGCTCGAAAGCGTCGAGGACGTCATCGACCGTGACGGCACCGAGCGGGCGCATTTCCTCCTCGACCAGGCCGTCGCCGCCGCCCGCGCCCGCGGCGCCAACCTGCCCTTCGGCACGACGACCGCCTACGTCAACACCATCCCGCCCGACCAGCAGCCGCCCTACCCCGGCGACCTCGAGCTCGAGTGGCGCATCCGCACCATCAACCGCTGGAACGCCATGGCGACCGTCGTCCGCCGCAACAAGGTCTCGAGCGAGTACGGCGGCCACATCGCCTCCTTCGCCTCGTCGGCGGTGCTCTACGACATCGGCCTCAACCACTTCTGGCGGACGCGGACCGACACGCACGGCGGCGACCTCGTCTTCTTCCAGGGCCACGCCATCCCGGGTATCTACGCGCGCTCCTTCATGGAAGGGCGACTTTCGGCTGATACGCTCGACAACTTCCGCTCGGAGACCGGCGGCGAGGGCCTCTCGTCCTACCCGCACCCGTGGCTGATGCCCGACTACTGGCAGTTCCCCACCGTCTCGATGGGCCTCGGGCCGCTGATGGCGATCTACCAGGCCCGGTTCATGAAATACATGCACAACCGCGGCCTGATCGACGCCGCCGACCGCAAGGTCTGGGCCTTCCTCGGCGACGGCGAGATGGACGAGCCCGAGA
>CAZEGY010000255.1:0-5298 GCA_964511815.1 uncultured Rhodovulum sp. | reverse complement strand
GAGAATGGCGCGATATCAATGACTTGACCCTCTGCGCACGCGTGCGCAGGAATGGTCTCCGGGCACATCGGGGCCTGTGCGGAGGTCGCAGCGAGCGGCGCCGGTGCCCTTCCGTCTCCGGGCGCCGCATGACAGGCTGCGCCTCCACGATGACGGGAGGACCCACCATGCTGCGCTTCGTCACCCGGCCGCTCGCCGCGGCCGCGTTTCTCGCCGCGACGGTCGGAGCGGCGTCCGCCGACCAGGTCGCGGGGACATCGGCCGCCGCCGGCGGCCTCGACTACCTGCTCTACACCCCGGCGGACTACGACGGCTCCGACGCCGCCTATCCCCTCGTCGTCTGGCTCCACGGCGGCGGCCAGAGCGGGACCGACGTCGAGAAGCTGAAGACCGGCGGCCTGCCGAAGCTGATCGCGGACGGCGGCGCGTTCCCCTTCCTCGTCTTCTCGCCGCAGAACCCCGACGAGGAGCTGCTCTTCCCGATCGAACGGGTGAAGGCCGCGCTCGACGAGGTGATCGCCGGCCACCGCGTCGATCCCGAGCGGGTCTATCTCGTCGGCTACAGCCGCGGCGGCTTCGGGGCGTGGTCGATGGCCGAGCAGTTCCCCGAGACCTTCGCCGCGATCGTGCCGATCGCCGGGGGCGGCATCCGCCACTATCTCAACCGCTCGAACGAGAAGGCCGCGTTCTGGGTCTTCCACGGCACCGAGGACGACACCATCCGGCTCTCGGACTCGATCGTCATGTACGAGCGCCTGAAGGAGCTCGACCGCAATGCCCGCCTCAGCGTCCTCGAGGGCGTCGATCACGACGGCATCGAGGCCGCGGCCCTCGCCGACCCGGAGCTCTTCGACTGGCTCCTCGCTCAGCGCCTCGAAGCGGGAAGCCCCGCGGCCGAGTGACCGCCGTCCCCACGCCGCCCCCTCACGCCGCCCGGCGCAGCGCGGCTTGGAAGGCGGCGCGGTCGAAGGCGGCGCCGGGGCGGTAGATCGCCCGCTCGACGAGGGCGGCCGCCTCGGTCGCCTCGGGTCGGGCCTCGGCGAGCAGGCGGCGCAGCGTCAGCAGGTCGCCGGTGCGCGCCGCCCGGCGCATCCGCCAGCGCCGCGCCGGCGACCAGCGCCGGGCGAGGCGGGCGAGGGCGGCGCGGGTGGTGTCGGGGGTGCGGCGCGCGAGGACGAGGGCGGCGCCGGCGACGAGACCGGCGAGAAGCGCCCCGGCCTCGGCCAGCCGCTCGGGGCCGGCGAAGTGGCCGGTCCGCACCTGGGCGGTGTAGAAGCTCGCGTAGCCGACCGGCAGCGCCGCGATCGCGACCTTGTCCATCGTCCGCGTCGTCGCGTTGAAGTAGGGGATCGTCACCGGCGGGATCACCCCGGGCTCGCCGGTCTCGGGGCGGAACTGCCAGACCCAGACGACCTCGGAGACCGGGCCGTCGTCGGTCAGGATCATCCGGCGCTCGACCGGCGCGGCGAAGGTGATGAGCCAGGGCTCGGAGACCACCGGGCGCGGCGGCAGCGCCTCGGGGAGCGTCCCCCTGGCGCGGAGCGTCACCCGGCGGGTGACGGTCTCGCCGTCGGCGAGGCGGGCGGGGTCGGTCGAGAGCTCGTCGGCCAGCGTCACCTCGTCGGCGACCCAGTGCCAGCCGCCGTGGCCCTCCTGCGGCGGGCCGTCGGCGATCGACAGCGGCGGCGCGACGTCGTCGCGGGCGCCGGGATAGGCGCCGACCGAGAGGGTGAGCGGCGCCGCGACCACGGTGCGATCCTGGCGCTGGCTCTGCTCGTCGATGATCGTCAGGGTGTGCGTCGCCGGGCCGAAGTGGAGGAGGCCCGCCCGCTTGGGGACGAGGGCGAGGCCGCGCTCCATGACGATCCAGCTCTTGCCGTCGATCATCTCGGTCTTCCAGCGGTCGGGCGCCGTCTGCACCCAGTCGAAGCTCGCCGACGGCGCGATCTCCATGTGCTCGAGCGCCACCTTGCGGTCGTAGACCGCGCGCAGCGTCACCGGCACCATCTCGCCGGCGACGACGGCGGCGTGGCGGGGGTGGGGGACGAACGACAACGTCAGGCTCTCCGCCGCGGCGAGCCGCGGCAGCAGGAGGGCGAGGAGGACGAAGACGAGCCTCACCACAGGTCGCCTTCCTCGGGCGGGGTCTGGCCGAGCGACAGCCGGCGGACGTGTTCGTCGGCGAGGCGGAGGCGGAGGAACTCGCCGGGGTCGTCGGGGATGGTCGCGAGCCAGCCCATGTCGGCGACGAGCCCGCCGGGATCGAGGCGGCGGCCGCGGACGAGCTGCTCGGTCGGCGGCCCGCCCGGGACCGCGATCGCCTTGACCGAGATGCGGCCCGACTCGTTGCCGTCGCCGACGACGGGCGGGATCAGCGCGGCGACGACGTTGCGGTTCTCCCGCGCCTCGCTGTCGCCCGGGGCAGCGAAGAGCACCGCGTCGAAGTAGGCGCGGGAGAGGGGATAGTCGCCGGTCGCGGCGAGCGACAGGCCGCGGTTGTAGGTCGAGCCGCGCCCGGCGGTGCGGAAGGCGTCGTCGGCCTCGGCGTAGCGCCCGGCCTCGTAGAGCGCGACGCCGCGGACCGCCGGGTCGGCGATCAGCGGCACCGCAGCACTCGGGAGGCCGACCATCAGCGCGAGCCGCCCGAGCGCCGCCGGCCCGGCGACGACGAGCGCGGCGACGCCGGCGGCGACGAGGGCGAGCGGCAGCCGCATCAGAGCCGCCTCCGGAAGAGCGCCAGCGCCGGCAGCGCGGCGAGGGCGAGGAACCACGGCCCGAAGTCGCGGAAGACGCGGGAGGCGGCCTCGCTCCGCGCGATCCGGGCGATCCGCGCCGCCTCGATGCTGTCGAGCACCGGCCGCGGGCTGCGCGCCGGCGCGGCGGTGCCGCCGCCGGCGCGGGCGAGGGCGGCGAGGGCGTCCGGGTTCGGCGGCGGGGCGCCCGGGGTCTCCGGCGCGAGGGCGAGGGTCGAGACGCGCGCGCCCTCGGAGGCGAGGCGGCGGGCCTCGTCGAGGGCGCGGTCGGCGCCGCCGCCGTCCGAGACGACGATGAAGTCGGCGCCGCCCGGGTCGGCGTGGGCGGCGTCGCCGAAGATGTCGCGCGCCTCGGCGAGGGCGATGTCGGGGCGGCTGCCGGCGACGGGCATGGTCTCGGCCGAGAGCACGGCGATGAGGCCCTGGAGGCTCGCGGCGTCGCTCGTCGGCGCCGAGGCGACGTAGCCGTCGGCGGCGTAGACCATCATCCCGACCGGCCGCGCCCCCGCCGAGCGGAGCACCAGCGCCGCCGCCGCCTGGAGGTCGGCGAGCGCCGGCCCGCTCGCGACCGACGGCGACAGGTCGAGGACGAGGACGATCGGGTCGAGGCGCTCGTAGCTGCCGGTGCCCTGCCGCGGCACCGCCGGGCCGGCGAGCCCGAGGGCGACGAGCGCCGCCGCGCCGCAGGCGAGAAACGGCGAGGGCTCGGTCGCGCCGGCCTGGAGGTGGCCGAGCCGCCGCATCGCGGCGAGGAGGGCCGGGTCGATCACCGCCCCCCACTCGCCGGCGGCGCGGTGACGCCAGAGCCAGAGCGCCAGCGCGGCGGCGGGCAGGAGGGCGAGGAGCCACCACGGGCGGAGGAGGACGAGGCCGGTCATGCCGGTCACGCCCGCCGCCACGCGACCGCGAGGCCGAGGGCGAGCGCCAGCGCCGCCGGCCACGTCCAGAGCGGGCGGTCGTCGATCAGCGGCGGGCGCTCCGAGGGGTTCGGCTCGAGCAGGTCGAGCTCGGCCGCCATCCCTTCGAGGTCGGCCATGTCGCGCACCCGCCAGGTTCTGCCGCCGCTGGTCTCGGCGATGGTGCGCAGCGTCGCGATGTCGACGGCGTCGCGCGAGGCCGGGCGCTCCTCGAGATCCTCGGGGCCGAGGGCGATGGTGTGGACGCGCACGTCGTTCTCGGCGGCGAGGCGGGCGACCTCCTGCGGGTCGAGACGGGCGGCGGTGTCGCGGCCGTCGGAGAGGAGCACGATGACGCGCGAGCGCGCGGGCTCGGCGAGGATGCGCTTCAGGGCGAGGCCGAGGCCGTCGGAGATCGCCGTCGAGCGCCCGGTGAGCCCGATCTCGGCGCTCTCGATCGCGCGGGCGACGGCGGTGAGGTCGAAGGTCAGCGGCGCCGCGACGTAGGCGCGGTCGGCGAAGATGACGACGCCGACGCGGTCGCCGCGGCGGGCCTCGACGAAGCGCGCGGCGACGCGCTTGACCGCGTCGAGGCGCGAGGCGGTCTCGCCGTCGAGGGAGAAGTCCTCGATCGCCATGCTGCCCGAGAGGTCGAGCGCGAGCACGATGTCGCGCCCCGAGGCGGTGCGGTCGGGCACCGGCACCAGCCGCTCGGGGCCGGCGAGGGCGGTGACGAGGCAGAGCCAGAACCCGAGGAGCAGGAGCCCCGGCCGGTCGAGCCGCCGCGCCGCCGCCGCGCCGGCCCCGGCGGCGATCGCGGGCGGCAGGTAGAGCGCCTGACCGCCGGCGCCGCGCGGCGGCAGGAGCCGGGCGAGGAGCGGCAGCGGCAGGAGCAGGAAGGCGAGCGGGAGCGCGAAGCCGAAGCCGGTCATCGCCGCCCCCGGATCAGCGCGTCGAGCCGCGCCGGGTCGGGCGGGATCGGGGCGTAGAGCGCGGCGCGCACGTCCTCGGGGAGCGCGGTGCCGGTCTCCGCGGCGAGGCGGAGCTGGCCGAGGAGCCGGTCCTCGGGGGGGAGCGCCCCGAGGCGGTCGAGCCGGGTCGCGACGCTCTCGCGGCGGGGTCGCGGCCTCAGGAGCGGGGCGAGGAGCGCGACGGCGAGGGCGGCGAGGACGAGGCCGAGGCCGAAGGCGGCGAGGAGGTCCTGCCATCCGGTGTCGATGAAGGCGGCCGGCAGGCGCGGCGGGTGCAGCTCGGCGACGATGTCGGGGGTCACGACGCCCCCGTCATGGCGCGGGGTGTCATGAGGCGCGGGCCAGCGGCCGGTCGGTCGGGAGCCGCTCGACGGTGAGGCCGGGCAGGCGCAGCGCCGCGACGCGGGCGGCGCGGGTCTCGGGCAGCGCGCCGAAGCGGGCGCGGGCGATGCGGCCCTCGGCGGTGACGAAGGGGAGCGCTGCGGAAGGCGGCGCGGTCTCGAAGGCGTCCTCGGTCAGGATCAGGCGCACCGGCCCGCGGCGGGCGAGGCCGGCGAGCGCCGCCTCGAGGCCGGGGCCGGGGGCGTCGAGGCCGGTGGCGAGGACGATGCCCGCCCCGCGCGGCGCGAAGCGGGCGGCGCGGACGAGGTCGGGGGCGAGGGCGCGCACCGGGCCGCG
>CAZEGY010000254.1:3863-5304 GCA_964511815.1 uncultured Rhodovulum sp. | reverse complement strand
CCTTGCGCGCCATCTTGTTGCCCTCGAGCGCGGTGACGATCGAGGCGCTCTCGCCGGGCGTGTTGAGCAGGATCGACGTCGTCGAGCCGCCGTACATGCCGCCGTAGTAGATGCCGGCGAACATGATCAGCGAGGCGGTGGGGTCGAACTGGTAGGTGACCGGCAGCAAGAGCGCCACGGTCAGCGCCGGCCCGATGCCGGGCAGCACCCCGACCGCGGTGCCGAGGGTGACGCCGATCAGCGCGTAGAACAGGTTCAGCGGCTGGAGGGCGCCGACGAGGCCGTGGGCGAGAAGGCCGAGAGTGTCCATGGGTGCCCCGCCGTCAGAAGATGAGGTTCTCGAGCGGCCCGGCGGGCAGCGAGAGCCTGAGGAGCCCGGCAAAGGCAAGCCAGAGGGCCAGCGCGAGCACGACGCCGAGCGGCACCGTGAACCACAACGGCCCGCGCCCGAAGCCCTTCGCCGCGAACGCGAACAGCAACCCGGTCGCGATCGAGAAGCCGAGGGGCCTCAGGAGCAGCATCTGCAGGACGAGCCCGCCGACGATCCAGAGGATCGGCCCGACGCGGTCGGCCTCGCGCGGGGGAAGCCCGTGGCGGAACGCCGCGACGACGTGGCCGACGGCGAGCACGGCGAGGAAGGCCGAGATCACGTAGGGCGTCGTCGTCGGCCCGACCTTGGCGTACTGCGCCGCGACCGGCATCGCCCGGGTCTGGAAGAAGACTACCGCGGCGAGGATCGCGAGCAGCGCCGCGATCACCAGCGCCGCCACCTCCGGCCGGCGCTCGCCCGGTCCCGGCGCGCTCACCGCGCACCTCCGGTGAAGTCCCGCATCGCCGCTTCCTCCGCTTCGCGCCGCTTGCCCGCGGCGGCGTGGTTGACTAGGCCTCCTCCGTACCATGCGGCAGACCGGCCGCCGACGCAAAGGCCGCGACCGCCGGGGCGGCGCCGGCGTGGTGCGACCGGGACGGATCGGCAACAGCGACGGGAGCGGCGGACATGCGGGCACTGGTGCAACGGGTGACCGAGGCGCGCGTCACCGTCGCGGGCGCGGTCGTCGGCGAGATCGGCCCGGGCCTCCTCGTCCTCGTCTGCGCCATGCGCGGCGACGACGAGGCCGCCGCCGCCTGGCTCGCCCGCAAGGTCGTGGCACTCCGCATCTTCCGCGACGCCGAGGGCCGGATGAACCGCGCCCTGCGCGACACCGGCGGCGCCGCCCTCGTCGTCAGCCAGTTCACCCTCGCCGCCGAGACCCGCGGCAACCGCCCGGGCTTCTCGACCGCCGCGGCGCCCGACGACGGCCGCCGCCTCTACGAGCGCTTCGCCGAGCTGGTCCGCGCCGAGGGCGTGCCGGTCGCCACCGGCGCGTTCGGCGCCGACATGGCCGTCGCCCTCGTCAACGACGGCCCGGTGACGATCTGGCTCGATTCCGCCACCCGTTGA
>CAZEGY010000254.1:0-3763 GCA_964511815.1 uncultured Rhodovulum sp. | reverse complement strand
TCCGCCACCCGTTGAGGCGGAGACCGGGGTTTCCGAAGACCCCCCGAAAACGCGGAAGCGGCGACCGGGAGGCCCGGCCGCCGCTTCCGTATCGGTCCCGCCCGCGCTCAGGCGCTGGCGTTGGCCTCGATGAACTTCACCGCGTCGCCGTAGGTCTGGATCGTCTCGGCGGCGTCGTCGGGGATCTCGATCCCGAACTCTTCCTCGAACGCCATCACGAGCTCGACCGTGTCGAGGCTGTCCGCGCCGAGATCGTCGATGAAGGAGGCGCTCTCCGTGACCTTCGCCTCGTCCACGCTCAGGTGCTCCACCACGATCTTCTTGACGCGTTCTGCGATATCGCTCATTCGCTTCTTCCTCGTTTGCCCCGGGCTTCGCCGGCTATTCGTCCTCGCCCTCGCCGTTTCATCGGCTGCTCTTCCAACGAGCCCGAGCGGAACCACGGATCGACGTTTCGCGGGCTATAGCATAACCGCGGGCGGTGGCAAACGCTAATGCGCAGGCCCCGCTCCGCGATCATCCGGGTGCTCAGATCATCGCCATTCCGCCGTTGACGTGCAGCGTCTGCCCGGTGACGTAGGCCGCTTCCGGCGACGCCAGATAGAGCGCCGCCGCCGCGATCTCCTCGGGCGCGCCCATCCGTCCCGCCGGGATCTGGGCGCCGATCCGCGCCTTCTGCTCGTCGTTGAGCGCCTCGGTCATCGCCGTCGCGATGAACCCCGGCGCCACGCAGTTGACGGTGATCCCGCGGCTCGCGACCTCCTGGGCGAGGCTCTTCGACAGGCCGATCACCCCCGCCTTCGCGGCGACGTAGTTCGCCTGGCCGGGGTTGCCCGTCACCCCGACGATCGAGCTGACGTTGACGATCCGCCCCCAGCGCGCCTTCATCATCCCGCGCAGCACCCCGCGCGACAGCCGCATGACGCTCGTCAGGTTGACCGCGATCACCGCGTCCCAGTCGGCGTCCGACATGCGCATGAAGAGCTGGTCCCGGGTGATCCCGGCGTTGTTGACGAGGATGTCGACCGCCCCCATCGCCGCGGTCGCCGCCTTCGGCAGCGCCTCGACCGCGCTCGCGTCCGAGAGGTCGCAGGGCAGCACGTGCGCCCGCGCGCCGAGCTCCGCGGCCAGCGCCTCGAGCGGTGCGGTCCGCGTGCCCGAGAGCGCCACCGTCGCGCCGGCGCCGTGGAGCGTCCGGGCGATGGCGCCGCCGATCCCGCCCGAGGCGCCGGTGACGAGCGCCGCCTTTCCCGTCAGGTCGAACATGGCTCCGCCCTCCTCAGCCCGCGGCCAGCGCCCGGACCTCGTCCGGGGTGCCGACGGTCTTCGTTCCGATGTCCTTCGCGATCCGCCGGACCATCCCGGTCAGCGCCTTGCCGGCGCCGACCTCGACGATCTCGGTGACGCCCGCGTCCGCCATCCACAGCACGCTCTCGCGCCAGCGCACCCGCCCCGTCACCTGCGCGACGAGGAGCCGCCGGATCTCGTCCGGCTCGGTCACCGCCGCCGCGCTGACGTTGGCGACGAGCGGCACCGCCGGCGCCGCGATCGCGATGTCGGCGAGCGCCGCCGCCATCGCCTCGGCCGCCGGTCGCATCAGCGCGCAATGGAAGGGGGCGCTCACCGGCAGGAGCAGCGCGCGCTTCGCACCCTTGCCCCTGGCGATCTCCACCGCCCGCTCGACCGCCGCCCGGTCGCCCGAGACCACGACCTGGCCCGGATCGTTGTCGTTCGCCGCCTCGCAGACCTGCCCCTGCGCCGCCTCGGCCGCGACCGCCTCGGCGCCGGCGAGGTCGAGCCCGAGGAGCGCCGCCATCGCTCCCTCCCCGACCGGCACCGCCTCCTGCATCGCCTGCCCGCGCAGGCGCAGGAGCCGCGCGGTGTCGGCGAGGCTCAGCGCCCCCGCCGCGCAGAGGGCGGAATACTCCCCGAGCGAATGCCCGGCGACGAAGGCGGCGGAGCCGACCGCCACCCCCTCGGCCCCGAGCGCCCGCATCGCCGCCAGCGAGGTCGCCATCAGCGCCGGCTGGGCGTTGCGGGTCAGGGTGAGCTCGGCCGCGTCGCCGTCCCAGACCAGCGCCGAGAGCTTCTCGCCGAGCGCCGCGTCGACCTCCTCGAAGACCGCGCGCGCCGCCGGATAGGCCTCCGCGAGGTCGCGCCCCATGCCGATCACCTGGGCGCCCTGGCCCGGAAACACGAATGCCCGCGTCACGCTTCGCTCCTCTTCCGGCTACGCTCGCTTCCTAGCCAGCGGACCCCGCCTTGGCAACCGCGGCCGCACGCGCGATCCTCCCCGGGCCGAAGTCCCGCACGGAGTCCCGATGTCCCTCCCCTCCCGCGCCGAGATCCTCGCCCGCCTCGTCGGCTTCCCGACGGTGAGCGCCGCCTCGAACCTCGATCTCGTCGCCTGGGTCGAGGCCCTCCTCGCCGCCCACGGCATCGCCGCGACCCGCGTCCCCGACGCCACCGGCGACAAGGCCGGGCTCGTCGCCACCGTCGGCCCCGCCGACCGTCCGGGCGTCGTGCTCTCCGCCCACACCGACGTCGTGCCGGTCGAGGGCCAGCCTTGGACCTCCGACCCCTTCGCCCTCGTCGCGCGCGAGGGCCGCCTCTACGGCCGCGGCACCACCGACATGAAGGGCTTCCTCGCCTGCGCCCTCCACGCCGCGCTCCGCGCCGCCGGCCGCCCGCTCGCCACGCCCCTCGTCCTCGCCCTCTCCTGGGACGAGGAGATCGGCTGCGTCGGCGTCCGCACCCTCCTGCCGGCGATGCGCGCCCTGCCCCGCCCGGCGCTCTGCATCGTCGGCGAGCCGACCTCGATGGCCGTCGTCACCGGCCACAAGGGCAAGCTCGCCGCCCGCGCCACCTGCATCGGCCGCGGCGGCCACTCGGCGCTGGCGCCCGCGGCGCTCAACGCCGTCCACCTCGCCTGCGACCTCGTCGCCGCGCTGCGCGCCCGCCAGGCGGCGATCGCCGCCGGCGGCCCCTTCGATGCCGGCTACGCCGTGCCCTACACCACCCTCCACGCCGGCCGGATCGCCGGCGGCGTCGCGCTCAACATCGTCCCCGACCGCTGCACCGTCGACTTCGAGATCCGCAACCTCGCCGCCGACGACCCCGAGGCGATCCTCGCCGCGCTCCGCGCCGACGCCGCCGCCCTCGTCGCCGCCGAGGCGCCGCGCGTCCCCGAGGCCGCGATCGAGATCGCCGTCACCAACGCCTATCCCGGCCTCGACACCGACCCCGCCTCCGAGGCCGTCGCCCTCGTCCGCGCCCTCGCCGGCACCGGCACCGGCAAGGTCGCCTACGGCACCGAGGCCGGGCTCTTCGTCGAGACCCTCGGCGTCGCGACCGTGGTCTGCGGCCCGGGCGACATGGCGCAGGGCCACCGCCCCGACGAGTTCGTCGCCGAAAGCGAGCTCGCCGCCTGCGACGCCATGCTCGACCGCCTGATCGCCCGGCTCGCGACCGGCCTCTGAGACGCCTCCGCGACCGCGCCCCGACCCGCGCGGCAACCCCCGCCGCCGCCCGGTCGTCGCACGCGCGCGACGGGGGTCAAGCCATTGGTATTGCTGAACTACCGTTCGCGCGTTAACCATCCGTTCATGCCCCTGCCGCACGACGTGCGGGCGGTTCCGAGGTGGTCTCTCCCGAGCCTTCGCCGCTCCTGATACCGATGTCCCTGACGATCGACCGCCAGCCGGGTCCCGGCCCGAAAAGGCGAAGCATCGCTTCGGCCGGGCCGTTCCCCGGAGCCGGTGAC
>CAZEGY010000253.1:0-5306 GCA_964511815.1 uncultured Rhodovulum sp. | reverse complement strand
GGAGGCTATCGGTGGACGGGAGCCCGCAGGCGCCTGGGGTGAACGAGCCCGCGGCTCAGCCGAGGAGGAGGCCGAGGCCGTAGAGGACGCCGCCGATCAGGGCGCCGAGGATGGCGCCGTTGATGCGGATGTACTGGAGGTCGGGGCCGAGCTCGGCCTCGAAGCGGGTGATGAGCTCGTCGGGCTTCCACGCGGCGATGACGCCGGCGACGTAGCCGCCGAGTGCCGGGCGGAGGTCGCCGACGACGCGGGCGAGGGTGGCGGCGAGGCGGGCGTCGAGGGCGGCGCGGGCCTGCGGGTCGGTGTCGAGGCGGCGGGCCATGTCGCCGAGGGCGGCGGCGAGGGGGGTCGCGATCGCGTCGGGGTCGGCGTCGAGGCGGGCGGCGAGGCGGTCGCGCAGCGTGTCGGCGAGGCGGAGCGCGAGGGTCTCGAGCGCGCCGGAGCGGACGAGGTGGGCGCGGGCCTCGGCGACGGCGCGGGTCAGGCTGCCGTTGGAGGCGAGGGTGTCGATCGCCTTGTCGACGGCGGCCTCGAAGTCGCGGCGCAGCGCGGAGTCGGGGGCCGAGAGCTCGTCGAGGAGCGAGACGACGCCGTCGACGGCGATGCTGGCGACGCGGCGGTCGACGGGCTTGGCGATCCACCAGCGGCTCCGCTCGGAGACGAGGGCGACGGCGTTGGCGCGGTTGTCGTCGACGGCGCGGCGGACGAGGCCGAGGACCTCGTCGACGAGGGCGCTGCGGGTGCCGGCCTTGATGAGCCGCGCCGTCGCCTCGGCGATGGCGGCGTCGGCGCCCTCGCTGACGATGCCGGCGCGGAGCCAGGCGCGGGCGCGGGCGATGACCCGCGGCGAGGGCTCGGCGCGGACGATGGTTCCGAGGACGGCGGTGAGCTGGCGCGCGAGGGCGAGGGCGTTGCCCGGGTGGGCGAGCCAGCGACTGGCATGGCCGGCGATCCCGATCGATTGCAGGCGTTCCTCGAGCTTGCCCGGCTCGAGGAAGTGCGCCTCGAAGAAGCGCCCGACGTTGCGGGCGGCCTTGGCCTGGTTGCGGCGAAGGAGGGCGGTGTGCGGGATCGGGATGCCGAGCGGGTGGCGGAAGAGGGCGGTGACGGCGAACCAGTCGGCGAGGCCGCCGACCATCCCGGCCTCGGCCATCGACTGGACGAGGGCGAGGGCGTGGGTGCCCGTCTCGTCATATGGGCCGACGACGTGGGTCGCGACGAAGATCGCGACGAGCGCGAGAAGGACGCCGGTCGCGAGCCGGCGGGCGCGGGCGAGGGCGCGGCCGGGCGGGTCGCCGAGGTCAGCCATCGGCGGCGGGCCGGGGGGCGGGCCGGGCGGCGGGGCGGCCGCCGGGGTGTCTGGTGACGCGGGCGAGGTTCGCGGCGTGGACGGCCTCGTAGGGGGCGAAGGGCGCGACGTCGCCGCGGGCGATGGCCTCGGCGACGAAGGTCGCGAGCGACGCCGCGGCGAGGGCGGGGTCGCTGCGGGCGGCGACGAGGCGCGCGACGTAGGTGCGGGTGGCGTCGATCAGGCCGGGGCCGTAGCCGCCCGAGGCGATGCGCGCCTCCAGCCCATGGTTCGGCAGGATGCGCCGCGGCGCGAGGGCGGCGAGGCGGTCGAGGCCGGCGAGGTGGGCGTCGAGGCGGTCGGGCTCGGTGACGTAGGTGACCGGGTCCTCGAGCGTGTCGCCGGCGAGGAGCACGCCGTCGTCGGGGAGCCAGAGGGTGCAGCCGTCGATGCTGTGGACGTCGAAGTGGCGGACCACGGCGGTCCGGGTGCCGATGCGGAGGACTTCGCCGTCGGCGACGCTCGCGGTCGGCAGGACGAGCGGGTCGATGGGCGGGTCGCCGGCGGCGAGGGCGGCGCGCTCGGCGACGAGGATGTCGCGGGTCAGCGGGTGGGCGAGGATCGGGTATCCGGCGAAGGCGGCGTTGCCGGCGACGTGGTCGGCGTGCCAGTGGCTGAGGAGGACGGTGAAGCCGCGGACGCCGCGGGCGGCGAGGGCGGCGCGCATCGCGGCGCCGTGGGCGGGCGAGAGCTGGGTGTCGTAGACGAGCGCCGCGTCGCCGGAGATGACGGCGTATGCGGCGATGCCGAGCGCCTGTGCCTCGCCCTGCCAGCCGGGGAGGGGCGCGGCGTCGTCGCGGCCCTCGTAGAAGGCGAGGAGGCCGGGCAAGGGCTCGTGGACCCGCATCGGCGGACCGGCCCGGGCTCAGACGACGGTGACGACGAGCGGCGGCAGGGTGGCGATGCGGGCCTCCATGACGTCGCCCCGGACGACGGCGCCGACGCCGGCCGGGGTGCCGGTCAGGATGACGTCGCCGGGGACGAGGGTGAAGAAGCGCGAGAGGTGGGCGATCATCTCCGGCACCTTCCAGATCATCTGGTCGAGGTCGCCCGACTGGCGCACCGCGCCGTTGACGGCGAGCGTCACGCCGCCGCGGTCGAGGGGGCCGGTGTCGGCGGCGGGCACGATCGGGCCGATGGGGGCGGAACGCTCGAAGGCCTTGGCGATCTCCCACGGGCGGGCCAGCCGCTTCGCCTCGGCCTGGAGGTCGCGGCGGGTCATGTCGAGGGCGACGGCGTAGCCGTAGACGCAGGCGGCGGCGTCGGCGACCGCGAGGTCGACGCCGCCCTTGCCGAGGGCGACGGCGAGCTCGACCTCGTGGTGGACGTCCGAGCTCTCGGGCGGGTAGGGGAAGCTGCCCGAGGGGTCGAGGTTGTCGGGGTTCTTCAGAAAGAAGAACGGCGGCTCGCGGTCGGGGTCGTGGCCCATCTCGACGGCGTGGTCGGCGTAGTTGCGGCCGATGCAGTAGACGCGGTGGACGGGGAAGCTCGCGTCGCGGCCGAGGACGGGCAGGGCGGGCCGCCGGCCCGGGTCGATCACGTAGTCGGTCATGGAACTGGAACTCCCCCTTGCGCTCGCGCGGCAACTTGCGCGGACGGGCGCGCGGGGTCAACCGGCGTGGGCAGCGGGCGCAGCGGGCGCGTCAGGCGCGCCAGAAGCCGGCGGTGAGGAGGACGTAGGCGGTCATGAGCTCGAGCCGGCCGACGACCATCAGGAACGAGCACACCCATTTCGCCGCGTCGGGGAGCGGGGCGTAGGTGCCGACCGGGCCGATCACCGGGCCGAGGCCGGGGCCGATGTTCGAGAGGCTCGCGGCCGCGCCCGAGATCGCGCTGATCGGGTCGAGGCCGAGGAGGGCGAGGGCGACCGCGCCGAGGGCGAGGGTGAGGAAGAAGAGCATGAAGAAGGCGATGACCGAATCGAGGACGCTGTCGGAGACCCGCGCCCCCTGGTAGCGCGCGATGTGGACGACGTTCGGGGCGTGCAGGCGGCGGACCTCGCCGGCGATGGCGCCGAGGAGGAGCTGGTAGCGGAAGACCTTGGGCCCGCCGACGGTCGAGCCCGAGCAGCCGCAGATCAGCATCGCGCAGAAGAAGATCACGTTCGCCGCCGGGCCCCAGGCCGAATAGTCGGTCGAGGCGAAGCCGGTCGTGGTGATGACCGAGGCGAGGTTGAAGAGCACCTCGCGCACCGCGGTCTCGCCGATCGCCTCGCCGCTTCCGGCGCGGGTGAGGAGCAGGCCGAGGCAGAGGACGGCGTAGACGACGAGGAACGCCCGGATCTGGCTGTCGCGGAAGAGGGCGCCGGGGTCGCCGCGGGCGAACTGGACGTAGCGGATGAAGCTGAGGGCGCCGAGGAGCATGAAGACGGTGGCGACGTACTGGGCCGCCGGGGTGTAGCCGATGAACGAGCTGTCGCGGTTGGTCATGCCGCCGGTCGCGACCGTCGAGAAGGCGTGGACGATGCTGTCGAAGGTCGACATCCCCGCCCAGACGTAGCCGAGCCCGCAGGCGAAGGTCAGCACGACGTAGGCGCCGCCGATCGAGAAGGCGATCGCCTTGGCCCGCGGCATGATCTTGTCGATGGTGTTGAAGTCGGCGTTCCGCAGCATCTGCATCCCGCCGATGTTTAGGACCGGGAGCAGGATCATCGCGAGGAGGATCACCCCGGTTCCCCCGAGCCAGGTGACGATGCCGCGCCAGAGGAGGGTGCCCTGCGGCAGGGCGTCGATGCCGACGATGACGGTCGAGCCCGTCGTCGTCATCGCCGAGGTGAACTCGAAGTAGGCGTCGGTGAAGCTCAGGTGGGGCTCGCCGAGCATGAGCGGGAGGGCGGTGACGGCGGGCAGGATCGCCCACGCCGCGGTCGTCAGCAGGAAGCCCTGGCGGAGGGTCAGGCGCGCGTTCCCCTCGGCGGCGCAGGCGATCGAGACCGCGGCGCCGCAGACGATGGTGAGCACCGCCGAGAGCGCGAAGGCGCGGGCGTTGGGGTCGCCCTCGTAGAGGTCGAAGACCATCGGGACCGCCATCAGCGCCCCGAAGAGCGTCGTCAGCCACCCGAGCATGTAGCCGACGGGACGGATGTCGATCATTGAGCGCGCGGTTCCCTCGGCTGGCCGGCGGCGAGCGTGTCGCCCTGCGGCGCCGGGTGTCAAGCCGGGCTTGATGGCGGGCGCCGGCGCGGGTATATGCGCGGCCGAGAGGTTGGCGCGGGCAGGCGCCTCGCCAACCCGGTCAGGTCCGGAAGGAAGCAGCCGTAACGAGTCCCGCTTGGGTCGTCGTCCAGCCTCTCACCCGACGCCGCCGACCGCGGGGCTCGCCTCCGGGCGCCCCGGCCGCGGACTTCCCATGCACCGAGCAGGACCGACCGCGGAGAGACGCGGCGGGCCGCGCGTGGACGCTCGCGGGGCGGATGTCTCCGGTCTTCGTCATCAGGTGTTTTTCGCGGCGTGCGGTCGGCTATAGTCGCCGCGGGCCGGGGAGGCCCCAGTGAAGGAGACGCCATGAAAAAGACAGTGATGATCCTCGCGGCCTCGACGATGCTGGCGGCCTGCGCCGCCGACGACCAGGTCTCCGCCACCGGCCAGACCGTGGGCCAGTGGCGGATCGACGTGAACCAGAACGCCGGTCCGGGCTGCTTCGCCGTCCGCAACTTCGTCAACCCGACCTCGGAGGTGCAGATGGGCATCAATGCCACGTCGACCCCGCCGTCGGGGTATCTGTCGATCTTCGTGCAGGGATACGAGGGCATCGCGCCCGGGCAGTCGATCCCCGCGACCTTCGCCGTCGGCGACCGCGAGTTCAAGGGCACCTTCACCGGGCAGGACACCGCCGGGTTCGGCGGCGCCACCGTACCGGTCGACAACGCCAGCTTCATCTACGAGCTCGGCAACTACGACGAGCTCGTCATCAGCTACGGCGACGACCGTCGGGTGATCGTCCCGCTCGATGACGTCGA
>CAZEGY010000252.1:0-5341 GCA_964511815.1 uncultured Rhodovulum sp. | reverse complement strand
AGGCCGATCGAGGGCTCGTCGATCAGGATGAGCTTGGGGTCGAGGAGCAGCGCCCGGGCGATCTCGAGCTGCTTCTGCTGGCCGCCGGAGAGCGCGATGGCGGGCTCGTTCCGCTTCTCGCGCAGGATCGGGAACTGGGTCATCACCTCGTCGATGCGGCGCTTCACCTTGCCCTGGTCCTTGGCGGTGATGCCGCCGAGCTCGAGGTTGTGCAGGACGCTGAGGTTCGGCACCACGTTGCGGCCCTGGGGGACGTAGGTGACGCCGTGGGCGATCATCTGCGCCGGGCTCTGGCGGGTGACGTCCTGCCCGTCGAGGCGGATGGTGCCGGAGCGGATGTTGAGCAGGCCGAAGATCGCCTTGAAGACCGTGGACTTGCCGGCGCCGTTCGGGCCGATCACCGTGGTGATCGTGCCCTTGTCGACGCGGAAGCTCACCCCGTTCAGGATGGTGATCTTGCCGTAGCCGCCGAAGAGCTTGTCGAGTTCGAGCATGGCTCAGCCTCCGAGGTAGGAATCGATGACCTGCTGGTTGGAGCGGATCTCCTCCGGCGGGCCCTCGGCGATGATCCTGCCCTCGGCGAGCACGAGGATGCGCGAGCAGAGCGACATGACGAACTCCATGTTGTGCTCGATGACGACGAAGGTGGTGCCGTGCTCGGCGTTGAAGGCGACGAGCCGCTCCTTGAGGTAGGCGAGCATGGTGAGGTTGACCCCGCCCGCCGGCTCGTCGAGCAGCACGAGGCTCGGCCCGGCCATGAAGGCCATCGCCGCGTCGAGGAGCTTCTGCTGGCCGTAGGAGAGCGCGCCGGCCTTCTCGTCGCGCAGGTGGCCGGCGCGGAAGAACTCGATCATCCGCTCGGCCTCGGCGGTCAGCCCGGCGTCGGAGGGACCGAGGAGGCGCGAGAGCATGGTGCCCTGGTGCTCCTGCCCGGCGAGGATGATGTTGTCGATCACGCTCATCTGCGGGAAGACCGAGAGCTGCTGGAAGGTGCGCCCGACCCCGAGCTTGTTGAGATCGCACGCCCGCTTGCCGGCGACCGGGTGGCCGTTGATGAAGACCTCGCCCGAGGTGGGCGGGTACTGGCCGAGGATGCAGTTGAAGAGCGTCGACTTGCCCGAGCCGTTCGGGCCGATCAGCCCGAGGATCTCGCCGGGATGGACGTCGAAGGAGACGCCGTCCACGGCCTTGATCGCGCCGAAGACCTTGGTGACGTCGCGGACGGAGAGGACGGGCTTGGTCGAGACCGGGGCGTGCGCGTTCACAGCTGGGCTCCCTTCTCGAGATCGCCGCGGACCCGCTGGCCGCGCCACCTGTCGGCGGCCCGCTGGAAGAGGCCGATGATGCCCGAGGGCGAGAAGATCATCAACACCAGCACGGCGACGGCGTAGATCATCAGGTAGTACTCGTCGGCGACCCGCAGGAACTCCGGCAGGACGATGACGAGGGCGGCGCCGAGGATCGGGCCGAAATAGAAGCCGGCGCCGCCGACGACGACCATGAGCAGCAGCCGCAGCGAGTGCACGAGGCTGAACGCCGGCGGGTCGATGAACTGCACGAGGGGGGCGGCGAGCGCGCCGGCGAGGCCGCCCATCGCCGAGCCGATGGCGAAGGCGAGCAGCGTGATCAGCCGGATGTTGACGCCGAGGCTGTCGGCGCGCACCGGGTTCTCGCGCAGCGCCTTGAAGGCGCGGCCCCAGGGCGAGTGGACGAGCCACCAGAAGGCGAAGGCCGCGACCAGGAAGACGACGAGGGTGAAGTAGTAGAAGCTGAGGTTCGACATCGTGTCGATGCCGAAGAAGCTCGGGCGCATGATCCCGGCGAGGCCGAGCGAGCCGCCCGTCAGCCATTCCTCGTTGCGCAGCACGAGGAAGACCAGCGTGTTGAAGGCGAGGGTGATGAAGGCGAGGAAGTGGTGCTGCACCCGCAGCGCGGGGTAGCCGAGGCCGAGGCCGACCACGAAGCAGAGGAGCATGGCGGCGGGGGCGGCGACGATCCAGTGGATGCCGGCCATGGTCATGATCGCCGTGGTATAGGCGCCGATCCCCATGAAGGCGGCCTGGGCGAGCGAGACCTGGCCGGCGTAGCCGAGGGTCAGGTTGAGGCCCATGGCGGCGATCGAGAAGATCAGCCACGAGGACAGCACGTAGATGATGTAGTTGCCCTGCCCGAGGGGGGCGGCGACGAGCGCGGCGACCCCGACGAGCACGAGGACGAGGGTGCGGATGGGCATCAGACGGTCCTCCCTTCGGCCTTGCCGAGCAGACCCTGCGGCCGGACGAGGATGATGACGATGAGCAGGATCAGCGGGATCGCGGCGCGGTACTCGGCCGAGCCGTAGGCGGCGGCGAGGTTGTCGACGACCCCGATGAGCAGGCCGCCCGCCAGCGCGCCGCGGACCTGGTTGAAGCCGCCGACGATGGCCGCGATGAAGGCGATGAGGCCGATGGTCTCGCCGTTCGAGAACTTCGCGAGGTAGATCGGCGAGATCAGGAACGAGGCGATCGCGGCGAGGGCGGCGTTGATCAGGAAGGCGTAGAGCACCATCCTCTGGACGTTGACGCCGAGGATCTGGGCGACCCCCGGGTTCTGCGCCGTCGCCTGCATGGCGCGGCCGGTGCGGGTGCGGTTGAGGAAGAGCTGCAACGCCGCGACGACGAGCAGCGAGATCGCGAGGTTGGCGATGTCCTGCGCCGAGATCACCGCGCCCATCACCCGGATCGGCGCGTCGGAGAACAGCGACGGGAAGGGCTGGGCCTCGGCGGAGTAGAAGACCTTGACGCTTTCCTTCATCAGCAGGCCGAGGGCGATCGTCGCCATGACGATCGGCAGCGAGCCGTGCGGCAGCATCGGCTCGATCACCAGCTTCTTGAAGGCGAGGCCGAGCACGAGAAGCGACAGCGCCATCGCGAAGGCGAGCGAGACGACGAAGGGCAGCCCGAGCCCGTGCATGCCGACCAGCGCGAAGAACGCCGGCAGCATGACGAACTCGCCCTGGGCGAAGTTGATGGTCTGGGATGCCTGCCAGAGCAGCGTGAAGCCGATGGCGGCAAGGGCATAGATCGATCCTGTCGCCAGACCCGACAGGACGATCTGGATGAACTCGGTCATGCGTCCTCCAATGGGAAAAGGAGCCGCCGGCGCTCCACGCCGCGGTCGGGTCCTGCCGGGCGGCCCGCCCCCCGGGGGGGCGGGCCGGAATGGTACGGGATCAGTTCGCGGGCAGGGTCGCCTTGACGACCTGCTTGCCGCCCTCGACCTCGACGAGATAGCTCTCGCGCGAGACCTCGCCGGTGTCGTCCCACGAGATGTCGATGAGGATGCCCGGGTTCTCGTCGGCGGTGAGCTGCAGGCCGTGCAGGTGCTCGGCGATCTTCTCGGAGTCGAACTCGCCGACCTGCTCGGTCGCGTACTTGATCGCGTAGGCGCCGATGTAGCCCTTGATCGCGTTGTGGTCGGCGCGGTAGCCGAACTTCTCCTCGAACTTCGCGGCCATCTCCTCGACGTGCGGGTTCGGGGCGTCCGGCGTCAGGCTGACGTGGCCCATGGCGCCGTTGGCGGCCTCGCCGGCGAGGTCGATCACCTTCTGGCCGATCAGGGTGGTCTCGCCGACCAGCGGCTTGCCGATGCCCTGCTTCTGGGCCTCGCGCAGGAAGCGGGCGCTCTCCTCCTCGGTGAGGTAGACGAAGACCGCCTCGGCGTCGGCGTTCTTGGCCTTGACCACGTCGGCGGCGAAGTCGGCCTGGGCGTTCTCGGTCGGGATGTCGGCGGTGATCGCGATGCCGCGGGCCTCCATCTCGTCCTTGAAGGCGTCGTAGCCGGCCTTGCCGAACTCGGTGTTGGCCCAGACCACCGCCACCTTGGTCACGCCCATCTCGTCCTGCATGTACTGGGCGATCTTGGGCATCGACTTCTGCGAGCCGAACGAGGTGCGGAAGATGTAGGGGTTGCCCATCGCGGTGATGCGCGCGCTCTCCGACCCGGTGAACTGCGGGATGCCGGACTGCTGGGCGACGAGCATGTTGACGATCGTCGAGCCGGAATAGACCGTCCCGAGCAGCGCGAAGGCGCCCTCGTCGATCGCCTTCTGCACCATGGCGCGCGAGGTCTGCGCGTCGGACTGGGTGTCGTACTCGGGCATGACGACCTGCTGGCCGAGGATGCCGCCCGCGGCGTTGATCTCCTCGACCGCCATCTTGGCGCCGTCGCGCCAGTTGGTGCCGGCGGTGGCGCCGGGCCCGGAGAGCTCGGCGATGTTGGCGATCCGGACGGCGTCCTGCGCCCACGCCGGTGGCAGCGCGACGCTCATCGCGAGCGCGGCAGCGAGTCCCAGTACATGGCGTCTCTTCATCGTTCCTCCTCCGTTTTCTCTGGCGCCGTTCGCCCGGGCCGGAGTCCCGGTGCTTCTTTCGAGCCTCGGCGATCGTTCCCCGACCGGTCGAATTCCGTTCGCATTGCGAACTTATATTCTGTGTGCGAACATGCCCGAGTCATGGGATCGTGTCAATGCGGTTTTTTAGAATTAGGTTCCAATATGGATGATGATTTCAGATTGCCGCCCGACAAGCCCTTCCGCGACCACGTCGGCTCGCTGCAGCGCGGACTGGCGGTGATCGAGGCGCTGGCCGGGCAGCCGGCCGGGGCGACGCTCAGCGAGGTCGCCGAACTCACCGGGCTGACCCGCGCCGGGGCGCGGCGGCTGCTCCTGACCCTGGTCGCCGAGGGGTTCGCCACCCTCGACGGCCGGCGCTTCCAGCTGTCCCCGAAGCTCCTCACCGTCGTCCGCACCTGGCTGCACGGAACCACCCTCTGGTCCTACGCCGAGCCGGCGATGCGGGCGCTCGCCGACAGCCTCCAGGAGAGCTGCTCGGCCGCGGTGCTCTCGGGGCACGACGTCGTCTACATGGCGCGGGTGCCCGGCCACCGCATCGTCAGCGTGGCGCTTCACGTCGGCGCCCGCCTCCCGGCGTGGTGCACGTCGATGGGCCGGGTGCTGCTCGCCGGGCTCTCGGCGGAGGAGCGGGCGACCTTCCTCGCCGGCCTGCACATGGAGGCGCTGACCCCGAAGACGATCACCGACCCCGCCGTGCTCGAGGCCGAGATCGTCCGCTGCGGGCGGCAGGGCTTCGCGCTCGTCGACGAGGAGCTCGAGATCGGCCTGCGCTCGATGGCGGTGCCGGTGCGCGACCGCGCCGGCCGGGTCGTCGCCGCGCTCAACGTCTCGACCCAGTCCACCCGCTTCACCACCGCCGAGATGGTGCGCGAGGTCCTGCCCCCCCTCGCCCGCGCCGCCCGGCAGATCGAGGACTACTTCGCGCTCGAATGACCGGCCGCCGCCCCG
>CAZEGY010000251.1:0-5387 GCA_964511815.1 uncultured Rhodovulum sp. | reverse complement strand
AGGTCGGCGAGCTGGCCCTTGTTGAAGAGCTCGAGGCTGGCGTCGAAGGGGCGGCAGGTGATGAGGTCGCCGGCGCTGCCGGCGTCGAGCTTGGAGTTGAGCGCGGCGTTGTACTCGGTCGGGGCCGAGGGGGCGAAGGTGAGCTTGATGCCGGGGTGCGCGGCCTCGAAGGCGGGGATGATCGTCTCCTGCCAGATGGCGAGGTCGTCGTTGCGCCAGCTCTCGATCGTCAGCGTCACGTCCTGCGCCGAGGCGGTGCCGGCGAGAAGGGTGCTGGCGAGGAGAAGGGCGGTCAGGCGCGTCGTCTTCATTGTCGTTACTCCCTGTTGGTGGCGGTTTCGACCCGGGTCCGTGTCCGGGACCGGAGCGCGGCGAGCGCCGGGCCGACGTGTCCGCCGCTCCCGGCGAGGAGCGCCGCGGCGTCGGCCGCGTCGCGGGCACCGGCGGCGAGGAGGATCGCCGGCTTGACCGCGCCCCCGGTCGCCGCCAGCGCCGCGGCGGCGTCGGGGGTGCCCGCGACGGCGGCGACGATGGCGGCGGCGCGGTCGCGGAGCTTGGCGTTGTCGGCGACGACGTTGACCATGAAGCCGTCGTGGACGTGGCCGAGACGGAGCCCGACGAGGGTCGAGAGGAGGTTGAGCGCGGCCTTCTGGGCGGTGCCGGCGCCCATGCGCGTCGAGCCGGCGACGACCTCGGGGCCGGTGTCGAGGAGGATCGCGGTGTCGGCGACGGCGAGGAGCGGGCTCGCCGGGGTGTTGGCGATGGCGACGATCGTCGTGCCGCGGGCCCGGGCGGCCTCTGCCGCGGCGACGGTGTAGGGGGTCGAGCCGCTCGCCGACACCGCGACGAGGACGTCGCCGGGACCGAGGGCGGCGGTGGCGACGTCGCGGGCGGCGGCGCCCGCGTCGTCCTCGACGAGGCCGGTCATCGCGAGGAGCGCGGCGGCGCCGCCGGCGAAGAGCACGGGGGTGCGGTCGGCGGGGATGCCGAAGGTGCCGGCGATCTCGAGGGCGTCGGCCAGCGCCATCAGCCCGGCGCTGCCGGCGCCGGCATAGGCGAGGCGGTGGCCGCCGGCGAGCGCCGCCGCCGCCCGCTCGGCGGCCGCGGCGAGGGCGGGGAGCGCGGGCTCGACCGCGGCGAGGGCGTCGCGCTGGCCGTCGAGGAGGCGGGCGAGCGCCTCCTCGGGCGCGACGGCCGAGAGGCCGGGGCCGTGCCGGTGCCGTGCTTCCGTCGCCCGTGTCGCCATACGATTCCCCCTGTCGGGGCGATGATGCCAAAATGATACCAATTGTCGAGTCGGGAATCGCGGCCGCGACGAAACGGCCCCGCCGCGCGGCGTCTCTTCCCATCTGGTATCGTTTTGGTATCATCAGCGCCAAGGGGGACTCGCATGGCACTCTACCTCGGCGTGGACGGAGGCGGCAGTGGCTGCCGGGCGGCGGTGGCGGACGCCGCGGGCACCGTCCTCGGCCGGGCCGAGGGCGGGCCGGCGAACGTCTGGTCCCATCCCGAGCGCGCCCGCGCGAGCATCCTCGCCGTCGCCGAGGCGGCGCTCGCCGCGGCCGGGGGCGGGCGGATCGGCGAGCTCCGGGCCGTCCTCGGGCTCGCGGGGGCGAACGTCTCCGAAGCCGCCGAGCGGCTCGCGGCGGGGCTGCCGTTCGCGGCGGCCCGGGTCGAGACCGACGCCTTCGTCGCCCTCGTCGGCGCGCTCGGCGACGACGACGGCATCGTCGCGGCGATCGGGACGGGGTCGGTCTACGGGGTGCGCCGGGCGGGCGCGGTCCGGATGATCGGCGGCTGGGGGTTCCTGCTCGGCGACCAGGCGAGCGGGGTCTGGATCGGGCGGCGCCTGCTCGAGACCGCGCTCCTCGCCCACGACGGCCTCGCCGAGCCGAGCCCGCTCCTCGCCGCGGTCGTCGCCGAGGCGGGCGGGCCGGCGGCGCTGGTGACCGCGGCGCTCGCGGCGAGCCCGGCGGACTTCGCGCGCCACGCGCCGCGCGTCCTCGCCGCGGCGGCGGAGGGCGACGCCGCGGCGGCGGCGATCCTCGCGGCGGCCGACGGCCACGTCGCGCGCGCCGTCGATGCGTTGTCGGCGGAGGGGCGGGTGCCGGTCGCCTTCATCGGCGGCCTCGGGCCGGTCTTCGCCGCGCGCCTCGCCGGGCGCTATGGCGACCGGGTGGTTCCGCCGAAGGGCTCGGCGCTCGACGGGGCGCTCCGGCTGGCGCGGGAACTGCGATGAGCGCGCTCTTCTCGCCCGACGCCTTCGCCGACGCGGGTGCGGGGCCGCTCTATGTCCGGCTGACCCGGCGGATCGGCGCGGCGATCGACGCGGGCGAGCTCGCACCGGGGCAGAGCCTGCCGCCGGAGCGGGAGATGGCGGCGATGACCGGGCTTTCGCGCGTCACCGTCAGGAAGGCGGTGCAGGCGCTCGTCCAGGCGGGGCGGCTGGTGCAGCGGCGGGGGTCGGGGACCTTCGTCGCCCCGCCCGTCGGACCGGGGGTCGAGCGCGTCGAGCAGGCGCTGTCGCTCCTCACCTCGTTCTCCGAGGACATGGCGCGGCGCGGCAAGGACGGGCGCTCGGTCTGGCTCGCGCGCGCGGTCCACGCGCCGTCGCCCGAGGAGACGATGGCGCTCGGGCTCGCCGCCCACGACCGCGTCGCCCGGCTCGAGCGGGTGCGCCTCGCCGACGGGGTGCCGCTCGCGATCGAGCGCGCGGCGCTGCCGGCGGCGATCCTGCCCGAGCCCGAGGCGGTCGAGACCTCGCTCTACGCCGTGCTCGCGGCGCGGGGGTTCCGGCCGGTGCGGGCGGTGCAACGGATCTCGGCGGCGAACCTCGCGGCCCGCGACGCGGGGCTGCTCGAGGTGCCGGTGGGGGCGGCGGGCCTGCGCATCGAGCGCATCTCCTACCTGCCCTCGGGGCGGGTCGTCGAGTTCACCCGCTCGCTCTACCGGGGCGACGCCTACGATTTCGCCGCGGAGCTGCGCCTCCCGGCAGAGAAGGAAGGATAGCCAATGACCGAAGCTCCGATCACCGAGGCCGCGATCGCCGACGCCCCGACCCGGATGAGCCGCGAGGTCGCCGAGATCCCGGCGGCGGCGGCGCGCTTTCTCGCCGGGTCGGCGGACGCGCTCGCCGCCGCGGCGGCGGCGATGCGCGCGACCGACCCGCGGCTCCTCGTCACCGTGGCGCGGGGGTCGTCGGATCATGCCGCGACCTATCTCAAGTACGCCGTCGAGCTCCTCGCCGGGGTGCCGGTCGCGTCGGTCGGCCCGTCGGTCGCCTCGGTCTACGGGCGGCGGCTCCGCCTCGACGGCGCGGTCTGCCTCGGGATCTCGCAGTCGGGGGCGAGCCCCGACATCGTCGCGATGATGGCGGGCGCGCGCGAAGGCGGGGCGCTGACCATCGCGATCACCAACGCCGCCGGCGCGCCGATGGCCGAGGCCGCCGACCACGGGCTGCCGCTCCACGCCGGGCCGGAGGAGAGCGTCGCGGCGACGAAGAGCTTCGTCGTCTCGGCGATGGCGGCGCTCGCGCTCCTCGCCGAGTGGCAGGACGACGCGGGCCTGCGGGACGCGGTCGCGGCACTTCCCGGCCAGTTCGAGGCGGCGCTCGCCTGCGACTGGCGGCCGCTCTCGGAGCGGCTGGTGCGGGCGAACTCGGCCTTCGTCCTCGGCCGCGGCCCGGGGTTCGCCATCGCCGCCGAAATGGCGCTGAAGTTCAAGGAGACCTGCGGCATCCATGCCGAGGCCTACTCGGCGGCGGAGGTGCTGCACGGGCCGGCGGCGATCGTGCAGGCGCACTTCCCCGTCCTCGGGCTCGCGGTCGACGACGCGGCGCGCGCCGGCGTCATCGCCACCGGCGAGCGGCTGGCGGGGCAGGGGGCGGACGTGTTCCTGACCGCGCCGGGCGCGGGGGTGACCGCGCTGCCGGTGGTGCCGGGGGTGCATCCGCTGACCGCGCCGCTCGTCGTCGCGGTGTCGTTCTACCGCTTCGTCGAGGCGCTCGCCCGGCGGCGCGGGTTCAATCCCGACACGCCGCCCTACCTGCGCAAGGTCACGGAGACGCGGTGATGACGGTCTTCGTCGGCGCCTCGGTCTTCGACGGCGATCGGCTCCACGCCGACGCGGCCCTCGTGGCCGAGCGGGGTGCGGTCGTGGCGATCGTCCCCCGCGACGAGGCGCCGGAGGGGGAGCGGGTGCTCCTTCGCGGCGGCGTCCTCGCCCCGGGCTTCGTCGATCTCCAGGTGAACGGCGGCGGCGGGGTGATGCTCGGCGCCGATCCCGGGGTCGCGGAGATCGCGACGATCTGCGCGGCCCACGCCCGCCTCGGGACGCTCGGGCTGCTGCCGACGCTGATCACCGACACCCCCGAGGCGACCCGGGCGGTGATCGCCGCCGGCGTCGCCGCGGCGGGGACGGTGCCGGGCTTTCTCGGGCTCCACCTCGAGGGGCCGCACCTCGACCCGCGGCGCAAGGGCGCCCACGATCCGCGGCTGATCCGGCCGATGGAGGACGACGACCTCGCCGTGCTCGTCGACGCGGCAGGGCGGCTGCCGGCGCTGGTGGTGACGGTCGCGCCCGAGGCGGCGACGCCGGCGCAGATCGCGGCGCTGGCGGCGGCCGGGGCGGTCGTGAGCCTCGGGCACAGCGACTGTTCGGCGGCGACGGCGGCGGCGGCGTTCGCGGCGGGGGCGCGGCTGGCGACGCACCTCTTCAACGCCATGAGCCAGCTCGGCAACCGCGAGCCCGGGCTCGTCGGCGCGGCGCTCGACGCCGCCGGGGTGCAGGCCGGGCTGATCGCCGACGGCATCCACGTCCATCCGCTGTCGATGCGGGCGGCGCTCGCGGCCAAGCGCGGGGCGGACGGGGTCTTTCTCGTCACCGACGCGATGGCGGTGGCGGGGACCGACCTCGCCGCCTTCGAGCTCGGCGGGCGGACGATCCACCGCCGCGACGGGCGGCTCACCCTCGCCGACGGGACGCTCGCCGGCGCCGACGTCGACTTTCCGGGCGCGGTGGGGGTACTGGTGCGCGCCGGGCTGGCGACCTTGCCGCAGGCGCTCCGCATGGCGACGGCGGTGCCGGCGGCGATCGTCGGACGGCCGGAGCTCGGGCGGCTCGCCCCGGGCGGGCCGGCCGATCTCGTCTGGCTCGACGCCGAGCTCGCCCTCGGCGGGGTGTGGCGGGGCGGGGAGGCGGTGGGGGGCCAGGGGAGCTCCGCGACGCCGCCGAGCGGGGCCGATCGCACGCCGTCTCGCGCGCGAGCAGCACCTTAAGTGACTGATATTGCTGGATTACGTCCGCAGCGTTAACCCTCTGGTAAGCTACACGACGCTGCCGGCGGCGTCGGCGTTCGTCCCGTGGCGAAGGGTGGGGATCTCCCGGAT
>CAZEGY010000250.1:0-5421 GCA_964511815.1 uncultured Rhodovulum sp. | reverse complement strand
CCCCGGCCCGCGGTTGGCGTAGGCATAGACCCGGTCGCTCGCGAACAAGGTGAACTCCCCCTCCCCCACCGTCTCCGTCCCGTCCTCCGCCTCGATGACGAGCGTCCCCGCGATGACGAAGATCGCCTCCCGCCACCCCGCCGGATCGGCCTCGGCCTGGTAGCGGTCGCCCGGCGCGATCGCCCAGAGCCAGAACTCCGGGTCGCGCGCCCCCGGCGCCGCCCCGATCAGCGCCGCGCGGCTCTCGGGCGCGGTGCCGCGCCACACCGTCGCCTTGCCCGGCGGCCGCCCTTCGACCGCCGGCTCGCGGACGAGCCGCGCGAAGGTGACGTTCAGCGCCTCCGCCACCCGGCTGAGCTTGGCGAGGCTGACGTTGGTGTCGCCGCCCTCGAGCCCGACGATCGTCCGCCGGCTCAACCCCGACCGCTCCGCCACCTCGGCCTGGCTCAACCCCGCCGCCGCCCGCAGCGCGCGCAGGTTGCCGGCGACGTGGCCGAGCACTGCGTCGCCCGCTTGACTGTGCACTATATTGCTCATACCCGATGCGCATTATGCTGCACATCGCGAATCGCCACAAGGCCGGGCGCGCCCGGTTCCTGCCCGAGCTGACCCTCGTCGTCGTCACGATGATCTGGGGGGTGACCTTCCTCGTCGTCCACAACGGCCTGACGATGAGCGGCCCGCTGTTTCTCGTCGGCTGCCGCTTCGCCGTCGCCGCCCTCGCCGCCGTGGCGATCGCCGGGCGCGCGCTCCGCGGCCTCACCCGGCGCGAGCTCCTCGCCGGCCTCGCGATCGGCTGCGGCATCTTCGGCGGCCACGCCTTCCAGGCGGCCGGCCTCCAGACGATCACGAGCAGCCAGTCGGCGTTCATCACCGCGGTCTACGTCCCGCTCGTGCCGCTGCTGCAATGGGCGCTCCTCGGCCGCCGGCCGCGCCTCGCGAGCTGGGTCGGCATCGCCCTCGCCACCCTCGGCCTCGTCCTCGTCGCCGGCCCCGGCGCCGGCGGTCTCGGTTTCGGGCGCGGCGAGATCCTGACCCTCGTCGGCGCCCTCGCCATCGCCGGGGAGATCCTGCTGATCGGCCGCTTCGCCGGCACCGTCGACCTCGCCCGCGTCACCGCCGTCCAGCTCGCCGCCACCGCCGTCCTCGCCTTCGCGACGATGCCCGTCGCCGGCGAGGGCGTCCCGGCGTTCTCGTGGCCGCTCGCGGCGACGGTCGTCGGCCTCGGCCTCGCCAGCGCCGGCATCCAGATCGCGATGAACTGGGCGCAACGCACCGTCAGCCCGACGCGCGCCACCCTGATCTACGCCGGCGAGCCGGTCTGGGCCGGCATCGTCGGCCGCCTCGCCGGCGACCGCCTCGGCCCCGCCGCCCTCGTCGGCGGCGCGCTCATCGTCCTCGCCGTCGTGGTGAGCGAGCTCGATCCCTTCCGCCGGCGCCGCCGCGATCAGAAGCCGAGCAGCCCCGGCAGCAGCGGCGCGAGCACGGCGGCGGCCGCCGCCTGAAGCGTCTCGCTCGGGTGGGTGCCGTCGCTCGTCCCACCGGCCGGCCACCGGCCGTCCGCCGTGCCCCCGACCGCGGCGTAGAGATCGAACCCCGCGTCCGGCTCCCCCGCGCCGCCGTAGGCGAGCCCGGCGTAGGCGCCGCGCCGCATGACGAGGTCGTTGAGCTTGAACTGGTCGCCCGCCGCGCCGGTCGCGTAGTCCGCCGCCCACACGGCATCGTCGTTCTTCCCCGTCTGGCCCGCGGTCGTCGCCCAGCCGTCGGTCGAGCTCGTGTAGGGCACGAGCGTGCAGCGCACGATCCGCGCCCCCGGCGCGAGCTTCGTCCGCAGCCAGTCGTTGTGCCACGCATGACGGGTGCGGAGCCCGGTCGAGTTCCACGGCCCCCGGTTCCCCTCCGACCACCCCGCCGTCGCCGCGAAGGCGACCCCCGAGCGCCGGTCGTTGTGCAGGAGGTCGGTGATCGCCGCCCGGCCGTAGCCCATGAGCTCGGCGCGCAGCCCGTCCCGCCCGTAGCCCGCCATCAGGTTGCCGACGTTCGTCCCCGGCACGCTCACGTCGACGAAGGCGTACCCGGCCGCGTTCAGCGCCCGCTTGGCGAAGTTCTTCACCCCGGAGGCGTCGCCCGCGTCGGTGCCGTTCGCCCCGGTCCCCGGCGCGGCGAGGTCGCAGATGATCGAGTCGCCGTCGACGACGACGACCGGCGCGCTGCCGCCGCCGAGCGCCGCGACCGGCCCGAAGGCGCTGGTCGGCGACGCCGGCCAGACCGCGCTCCAGTCGTTCGCGAACACCGTGTCGGCGGTGCTCGCCGCCGGCTCGTTGAAGGTGAGGTCGCCGAGCCCCGGGATGCACGCCCGCCCGCGCGGGTTCGGCGCCACCGCCCCGTTCGCCGCCACGCACTCGGTCTGGACGAAGTACGCCTCCCCGGCCGCGAGCGCGAGGTCGAGGCGGTCGCTGCGGAAGCGCCGGCCGTTCGGCACCGTCACCGTCAGCCCGTCGGCCGAGACCGCGCCGCCCGCGGCGACGAAGTCCGCGTCCGCGAGCATCCCCCGGAAGGTCGCGCGGTGCACCGTCGCCCCCGCCTGGTTCCTGCCGGTCCCCGAGATGCCGGTGAGCAGCGCCGCGCGGTACCTCGCCGTCACCCCCCCGGAGAGGCCGGTCTCGAGCTCGGTGTCGACGACCCCGGTCGACACGATCCGCCCGTGGAAGAACTCGAGCCACGGCCGCGCCACCGCGGCGTTGCTGCGGTCGCGGAGCCGGTGGGTGGCGCGCTCGCCGCCGGCGTAGGTGCCGGCCTGCCCGACCATCATCTGCGCCCGCACCGACCCCGAGGTGATCGCCTCCGGCACCGCGATCAGCGCGGCGATCTCGTCGAGCGCCGCCAGCGTCCGCCGATGCCCGCCGGTGCCCCCGAGCCGCGCCGCGATCGCGTTCGCCGCCGCGAGGCTCCGCCGGTGGCCGCCGGCGTCGCCCGTCCGCACCGCCCACTCGTTCAGCCCCGCGAGGGTGCGCACGTGCCCGCCCGCCCCGCCCAGCGCCGTGCAGATCGCGCCGAGCGCCGCGGTCTCGCGCCGATGGCCGCCACCGCCCCCGAGCGCCGCCGAGATCGCATTGAGGCTATCGAGGTTCAGGCGGTAATCGGGCATCGGGCGGGGTCCCCTGCGAACGTGTCGCGCGACCCTAAGCCCGTCGCCTCCGCCGTTGCCCGCCGGCGCCCCGGAGCGGACGCCGCTCCCTCAGCCCGCGAGCAGCCGCCCGAGCCGAAGCAGCGCCAGCTCGTAGCCCTGCACCCCGAAGCCCGCCATCACCCCGTCCGCCCGGTGCGAGACGTAGGAGTGGTGACGGAAGCTCTCGCGCTTGTGGACGTTCGAGATGTGCACCTCGAGGACGACCCCCTCGAAGGCGTTGAGCGCGTCGAGGATCGCCACCGAGGTGTGGGTGAACGCCCCCGGGTTGATGACGATGGCCTCGGCGTCCTCGCGCGCGGCATGGATCCAGTCGATGATCTCGTACTCGCGGTTGCTCTGCGCGAAGCGCAGGTCGAGCCCCTGCTCCGCGGCCACCCGGCGGCACGCCGCCTCCACGTCGGCGAGCGTCTCGCGGCCGTAGATCTCGGGCTGGCGCTTGCCGAGCAGGTTGAGGTTGGGGCCGTTCAGCACGACGACGCGTTTCGACACGGATTCCGTCCTCCCTCTGTCCACCGGGCGTCCGGACACGAAGCGCGCTCGTCCCGCCCCCCCGGCGCCCGACCCGCATGTCACCACATCGGATAGCGACGGGCAACCGCCCGAACTCGCGCCGCTTCGGAACTCTAACGCGGGCCGACGAAGGCCTGCGCCGGAGCCGATGCCGGAGCGGGCCGCGCCGCACCGCCGCCCGAGAGCGGCGCCGCGCCGGTGAGGATCGCCGTCGTCAGCGCCCCGGACGCGGCCGGCGCCGCGGTGGTGGCGATCGCCCCGGCCGCGGCCTTGGTCTCCCGCTCCGCCGCGCGCCGGCCGGTCCCGGCGGACGGGTCGGCGTCGAGGTTGCCGATCGGGCGCCCCTGCTGGAGCATCCCGCGCAGCTCGCGATAATAGGCGACGTTGTTGCGCACCTGCTCCGGCCCGAGGTCGATCGCCAGCACCGCCGCCGCCTCGCGCTCGTGCCCCGCGAGGCCGTAGACGAGGGCGAGGTTGCCCCGGGTCTTCGCCGTCGCCGCGCCGTCGCGGACGAGCTCGCCGAGGATGGCGACGCCCTCGCCGGTCTTGCCCGAGAGCCCGAGCGAAAGCCCGAGGTTGGAGAGGAGGGCGAAGTCGGTCGGATGCTTGGCCAGCCCCTGGCGATAGGTCGCCTGCGCCTCGGCGTGACGGCTCAGCCGGTCGAGGGCGATGCCGCGGGCGGTGAGGATGGCGATGTCGTTCGGGCGCTTCCGCGCCGCACGGTCGAGGTTGGCGATCGCGCCCTCCGGGTTGCCCCCGGCGATCTGGGACCGGGCGAGCTCGAGCAGGACGCCGGTGTCGTTCGGACGCCGCGCCTGCGCGGCGAGGAGCGCCTGCTGCGCGCGCGCGTACTGGCCGAGCCCGGTGTAACTCCGCCCGAGGCCGACGAGGGCGTCGACCGAGTTCGGGTTGCGGTCGAACTCCTGCTGATAGAACGCCGCCGCCGAGGCGTAGTCGCCGGCCGCCGCCGAGCGCGCGGCGAGCCGGCCGGACGATCCCGCGCCGGGCTTGCCGAGCCCGCCGCCGCCCGCGCAGGCCGCGAGAAGGGAGAGGGTGGCGACGCCGGCCGCCAGTCGTGCCGCTCGCCCGAGTCGTTTCGCCATCGTCGCCTCGCTTCGTTCCGGGATCCCGCCGCTCGGGCCGCATGTTTCGTCCCGCAGCGTTAAGGCGAGGTAACCGGCGGCGGTTACCTTCCCGAAAGGGTTGCGCGGCGAAGCTCGCGGCCGGCGGGACGCTCCCCGCCGCTCACCGGAAGCACCGCCAATGACCTTCGTTCTCCTCGTCGCGGCCCTCGCGCTCCTCGTCGCGGCGGCGACGACCGACGCGCTCGACCGGCGCATCCCCAACGCCCTGTCGCTCGGCCTCGCCCTCGTCGGGCTCGCGCGGATCGTGCTCGACCTCACCGCCGGCGGCCCGCTCGCGACCGCCGCCGCCGACCTCGCGGCGGCGGTCGCAGTCTTCGTGCTCGGCGCCGTCGGCTTCCGCTTCGGCGTGCTCGGCGGCGGCGACGTGAAGCTCCTCGCCGCGGCGGCACTCTGGACCGGGGCGGCGGCGCTCCTGCCGTTCCTGATGGCGACGGCCGTCGCCGGCGGGCTCCTCGCCTTCCTCTTCCTCGTCCGTCCCCGCCGCGCGGCGCGGCCGGTCGCCGTGCCCTACGGCGTCGCCATCGCCGCCGGCGGCATCGCCCTCACCGGCGGCGCGCTCTGGGGCTGACCGCGGCC
>CAZEGY010000249.1:0-5442 GCA_964511815.1 uncultured Rhodovulum sp. | reverse complement strand
CACATGCTCGCCCGCGTCATGCTCGCCGAGCAGCTCTACCGCGCCGCCTCGATCCTCGCGGGATCGCCCTACCACCGCGGGGGATAGGCGCGCGGCGACCGGCTCGCGCGTGCGGTGCGTCGTCAAGACCAAGAGACCGCTGGACGAATTCCCGTGAATTGGCTAACCCCGGGATACCGGCCGGCGGGCCGGCATCCCAGTCGGAGCGCCCCGGCAACGGTGGGCAAAGCAAGGAGCGCCGCGTGGCACATGTAGAACAACCGTCCGGAACGAGACGGGACTTTCTCTTCGTGGCAACCGGGGCAGCCGGCGGGATCGCCACCGCTGCGGCGGTCTGGCCCCTGATCAACCAGATGAATCCCTCCGCCGACGTGCAGGCGCTCGCCTCGATCCAGGTCGACGTCTCGGCCGTCGAGGAGGGGAGCCAGCTCACGGTGAAGTTCCTCGGCAAGCCGGTGTTCATCCGCCACCGCGGCGCCGAGGAGATCAGCTCGGCCAACGACGTCGACGTCGAGAGCCTGCCCGACACCAACGCCCGCAACCCCAACCTGCCGTCGGACGCGCTCGCCACCGACGACAACCGCGCCATGCCCGGCGCCGAGCAGTGGCTCGTCATGATCGGCGTCTGCACCCACCTCGGCTGCGTCCCGCTCGGCGACGCCGGCATCTACAACGGCTGGTTCTGCCCGTGCCACGGCTCGACCTACGACACCTCCGGCCGGATCAGGAGCGGGCCCGCGCCCGAGAACCTGCACATCCCCGTGGTGTCCTTCGTCTCCGAGACGGTCCTCCAGCTGGGAGCTTCGGCATGAGCGGCATCCCGCACGAGCCCTACGAGCCGAAGTCCGGCATCGAGAAATGGATCGAGAGCCGGCTTCCGGTCATCGGCCTCCTGCACACCACCCTGACGATCCCGACGCCCAGGAACCTCAACTGGATGTGGATCTGGGGCATCGTCCTCGTCTTCTGCCTCGCGATGCAGATCGCCACGGGGATCGTGCTCGTCATGCACTACACCCCGCACGTCAGCCTCGCGTTCGCCTCGGTCGAGCACATCATGCGCGACGTCAACGGCGGCTGGGCGCTGCGCTACGTCCACGCCAACGGGGCGTCGCTGTTCTTCCTCGCGGTCTACCTCCACATCTTCCGCGGCATCTACTACGGCTCCTACAAGGCCCCGCGCGAGATCACCTGGATCGTCGGGATGCTCATCTACCTGCTGATGATGGCGACGGCGTTCATGGGCTACGTGCTGCCCTGGGGGCAGATGTCGTTCTGGGGCGCGACGGTGATCACCGGGCTGTTCTCGGCGATCCCGCTCGTCGGCGAGAGCATCCAGACCTGGCTCCTCGGCGGGCCGGCGGTCGACAACCCGACGCTCAACCGCTTCTTCTCGCTGCACTACCTGCTGCCCTTCGTCATCGCCGGGCTCGTGATCGTCCACGTCTGGGCGTTCCACACCACCGGCAACAACAACCCGACGGGCGTGCCGGTGAGGACGGGCTCGAAGAGGGAGGTCGACGCAGACACCCTGCCGTTCTGGCCGTACTTCGTCATCAAGGACCTGTTCGCGCTGGTCTTCATCCTGGTGATCTTCGCGGCGGTCGTCGGCTTCATGCCGAACTTCTTCGGCCACCCCGACAACTACATCGAGGCCAACCCGCTGCAGACCCCCGCGCACATCGTGCCGGAATGGTACTTCCTGCCGTTCTACGCGATGCTCCGGGCGATCACCTTCGACATCCTGTTCATCAACTCGAAGCTCGCCGGCGTCCTGGTGATGTTCGGCTCGATCGCGGTGCTGCTCTTCCTGCCCTGGCTCGACACCAGCCGGGTGCGGTCCGGGCGCTACCGGCCGATGTTCAAGGTGTGGTTCTGGCTCCTCGTCGTCGACTTCGTCGTCCTGACGTGGTGCGGCAGCCAGCCGGCCGAGCAGCCGTTCGTCATCATCAGCCAGCTCGGGGCGCTCTACTGGTTCGCGTTCTTCCTCGTCATCCTGCCGATCCTCGGCATCGTCGAGAAGCCGCTCCCCCAGGCCGCCTCGATCGAGGCCGACTTCATCGAGCACTACGGCACCGGCGAGGACGGCATGGCCAGCGCCCCGATCAGCAAGCCGGCCGAATGACCGCGAGGAGCCAGTCAATGACCAAGTCGACGATCTTCGCGGCCGCCCTCGCGCTCGTGCTCGGCGCCGTGCCCCTCGCCGCCCAGGAGGAGGACGGCGGCCACGGCGGCGGCCACGTCACCGACTACGCCTTCTCGTTCGAGGGCCCGTTCGGGCGCTTCGACCAGGCGCAGCTCCAGCGCGGCCTGCAGGTCTACAGCGAGGTGTGCTCGGCCTGCCACGGCCTCCAGTTCCTGCCCTACCGCGAGCTCGCCGAGCACGGCGGGCCGGCGATGTCCGACGAGCAGATGCGCGCCTTCGCGGCGATGCACGAGGTGACCGACGCCGAGACCGGCGAGAGCCGCCCGGCGACGCCGTCCGACCACTTCGCGCCCTCGAACGACCCGAACGCGCCCGACCTCACCCTGATGGCCAAGGCCCGCGCCGGCTTCCACGGCCCGGTCGGCCTCGGCATCAACCAGCTCCTCCGCGGCATCGGCGGCCCCGAGTACATCGCGAGCCTCCTCCACGCCTACACCGGCGAGGACAAGACCGAGGCCGGGGCCACGCTCTACGCGAACGACACCTTCGCCGGCGGCTGGATCTCGATGCCGCCGCCGCTCTCCGACGATTCGGTCACCTACGCCGACGGCACCGCGGCGACGGTCGAGCAGATGTCGCAGGACGTCGCCGCCTTCCTGATGTGGGCGGCCGAGCCGAAGATGATGGCGCGCAAGTCCGCGGGCCTGACCGCCGTCCTCTTCCTCGTCGTCCTGACCGTGCTCCTCTACTTCACCAACAAGAAGATCTGGGCGCCGCACAAGGGCAAGGGCAAGCACGCCTGAGCGGACGCCCGCGATGATCACGGACGAGGGCGGGGCCGCGGCTCCGCCCTCTCCGTCTCCGGCCCCCGCCGCCGCCGAGACGGTGGCGCGCGTCCTCGCGGTGCTGCCGCAGGCGAGCACCAGCCCCGCGGTCGCCGAGACCGCCGACGGCGCCCTTTGGGTCCTCAAGTTCTCCGGCGCCGGTCCCGGCCCCTTCGGCCTCCTGACCGAGTTCCTCGCCCTCGGCATCGCCCGCGCCTTCGGCGCCCCCGTCCCCGCGGCGCGGCCGCTGTGGCTGCCCGCCGGCTTCCCGTGGATGGCCGGCACCGACGAGTTCGACGCGATGCTCCAGCGCAGCACCGGCTGGAACCTCGGCATCGCCTTCCTCGCCGACGCCCGCCCGGCGACGGCTGCGGATCTCGCCTCGGATCTCGTCTCCGCCCCCGAGCTCGCGGCGATCGCCGCCGCCGACGCCTTCCTCCACAACGTCGACCGCACCGGGCGCAACCCGAACCTCCTCGTCGCCGGCGGCAGGCTCCACGCCATCGACTACGACGCCTGCCTCTATCTCTCCCGCGTGCTCGGCCCGGACCGCCCGCCGGTGACGACGCTGCCGCCCGGCCACCTCCTCGCCGGCCGCGACCTCCCGCCGGTCGCACCGCCCGGCATCGACTTCGCCGCCCTGCTCGCCCCCGTCCCCGCCGCGTGGCTCGCCGCCGCCGGCAGCGGCCGCGCCGCCCTCGCCGACCGCCTCGCCGCGCGCTACGCCGCCTGGGCCGCGGCCGCCGCCTGACCGTCGCCTGACCGTCGCCCGAGCGACGCCATTGCGCCTCCGTCCGCTGACGGGCAAAGTCGCCGGGACGTCGGGCGCGACCCGGGCGGAACCAGGAGCGCACCGATCGCGTTGAGACGACCAGACCGCCGGGAGCTCGCGCCCGGCGTCGGGACACGTCGCAAACCAAGGGGACCGCACTCATGGCTACCACGAAAGCCGACCTCGAAGCCGCCGCCGAGCCGCTGAAGGACGAGGTCGCCGCCCTCCGCGCCGACCTCGCCGAGCTCGCCGGCGCCGTCACCCGCATCGGCAAGGAGCGCGCCGCCGGCCTGAAGAGCGCCGCGAACAACGCCGCCGCCGAGGGCTACGCCCGCGGCGAGGCCGCCGTCGACGTGGTGATGGCCGAGCTCCAGTCGCTCGAGGAGGAGCTCGCCGACGCCACCCGCCGCCGCCCCTTCGCCTCGCTCGGGCTCGCGGTGCTCTTCGGCTTCCTCGTCGGCGTGCTCTTCCGGCGCTGACGCCCGTGCCCTTCGGCCAGATCACCCGCCTCGCGGAGGCCCGCGTCAAGCGGACCGGGCGCCGCCTCGGCTTCCGCGCCGCGCTGGCCGCCGTCGCCGCGCTCGCCTTCCTCGTCTTCCTGTTCTTCGGGCTGGCGGGGGTCGCGGTGTGGCTGACGCACTACATGCGGCTCCAGGAGGCGCTGCTCGTCATCGCGGGCGGCGCGCTCCTCGTCGTCCTCGGCGTCTACCTCGCCCTGGCGCTCGAGGCGCGCAAGCACCGCCGGCTCGCCGCGACGCGCGAGGCCTTCGACCGCCAGCTCGTGCGCGCCGCCACCCTCGCGGCGATGCCGAGCCGGATGCCGTCGCGCTCGGTCACCGGGCTCGGGCTCGTCGCGGTCGGCGCGCTGCTCGTGCTTCTCGGGAAGAAACGCGACTGAAGAAACGCGACTGAGGAGGCCACGATGCTGCGCATCACCGAGGACGCCGCCCGCAACTGCCTGCTGCTCGAGCCGAGCGGCGCCCTCGCCCCGAAGGATCTCGACGCGCTCGCCGCCCGCTTCGACGCCTACGTCAACGCCCACGACCGCATCCCGAACCTCGTCGTTCGCGCGGTGAGCTTCCCGACGTGGACCGACTTCGCCGCGCTCCTCAAGCACCTCCGCTTCATCCGCGAGCACCACCGCATGGTGCGCAGGGTCGCCCTCGTCTCCGACGCCCGCGCCCTCGACATCGCCCCGCGCATCGCCAGCCGATTCGTCTCCGCCGACATCCGCCACTTCCCCATCGCGGAGTTCGACGCCGCCCTCGCCTGGGCCGCCGAGCCCGAGGAGGCGGCGCCGCCGCACGTCACGGTGATGGCCGGCCTCCCCGACGACGTCATCGGCCTCGACGCCGAGGGGGTGATCGAGGCCCGCGACTACGACGAGGTCATCGTCCCGCTGATCGAGGCCAGGCTGAAGGCCCACGACCGCATCAAGCTCCTCTACCGCGTCGGCCGCGGCTTCGAGCGCTACACCGCGGGGGCGATCTGGAGCGACACCAAGGTCGGCATCAAGCACTTCACCCGCTTCTCCCGGGTGGCGGTGGTCTCCGACGTGCCGTGGATCCGCCACGCCGTCCGCCTGTTCGCGCCGATGGTGCCGGCCGAGGTCACCGTCTTCGCCGACGCCGAGCTCGACGCCGCCAAGGCGTGGATCAGCGCCTGAATCAGCCCCGGATCAGCCCCTGAATCAGCCCCCG
>CAZEGY010000248.1:0-5527 GCA_964511815.1 uncultured Rhodovulum sp. | reverse complement strand
GGGAAGCCGGCGCCGCCGCGGCCGCGCAGGCCCGAGGCGGTGACCTCGGCGACGATCGCCTCCGGGCCGATGTCGAGCGCGCGGCGCAGGCCGGTCCAGCCGCCGTGGGCCTCGTAGTCGGCGAGCGACAGCGGGTCGGTGATGCCGGCCCGGGCGAAGGTCAGCCGGGTCTGGCGGGCGAGGAACGGGTGCGCCGCGACCTCGCCGATCGCCTGCGGGTGGTCGATGGCGGCGGCCGGCGTCCCGGCCGCGAGCGCGGTGGCGAGCGCCGTGGCGCCGGCGGCGTCGAGCGGGCCGAAGCCCCAGCGGCGGCCGTCCTCCTCGACCTCGACGAGCGGCTCGAGCCAGAACATGCCGCGCGAGCTGTTGCGCACCGGGGCGAGGCCGGCGGCGGTCAGGGCGCGGACGACGTCGTCGGCGCCGCAGGCGATGGCGCAGGCGTCGCGGGGAACGAGAACCCGGGTCATGCCCGCGCCTCCGCGATCAGCGCGTCGAGCCGGCGCTCGTCGAGCCGCGCCACCGGCCGGCCGTCGAGCATCGCCGACGGGCTCGTCGCGCAGAGGCCGAGGCAGTAGACCGCCTCGAGGGTCACGCCATCGGCGCTGGTGCCGCCGCAGGGGGTGCCGAGCGCCTCCTCGGCGCGGGCGACGAGCGCCTCGCAGCCCATCGACTGGCAGGCCTCGGCCCGGCAGAGCTTCAGCACCCGCCGGCCGGCAGGGGCGTCGCGGAAGTCGTGGTAGAAGGTGACGACGCCGTAGACCTCGGCGCGCGAGAGGTTCAGGGCCCCGGCGATCACCGGGATGGCGTCGCGCGGCACGAAGCCGAAGGTGTCCTGGACCTCGTGGAGAATCGGCAGGAGCGGGCCTTCGCGGTCCGCGTGCCGGCCGACGATCTCGAGGATCTCGGCCTCGTTCCACTCGGTCGTCTGTTGCATCCGATGGCCTCCCCGAGCGTCCGGGCGATGCTCCACCATGGACCTCCCGGTTCGATTTGCCGGTGCTGCGGAGCGCGTCCCCTCGGGCGCACCCCCTCCGGCAGGTCCCGCGAGGGGACCACGCTGTTCCGTCGAGACTACGCCCGCGGGACCGCTTGTCCACTCATCCTAAAGAACGGGAGCCAAAGAACGGGAGGCCCGCGCCGGGCCGGCGGCCGGTCAGGCGTTCTCGTCGCGCGGACAGGCGAGGTCGAGGAGGGCGGTGGCGCCGTCCTGCTCGCGGACCCGCATCTGCAGGCCGCGGCTGCCGGAGGCGGTGAGCCGCGCCGGCATGTCGGCGCCCTCGCGGGCGAGCCCGGCGAGGAGGTCGGCGAGCCGCGCCGCGGCCGCGGGCGACGGGGCGCCGCGATCGACGGCGCCGGTGGCGAGGTCGACGCGCTCGCCCGGGGCGACCACGGTCAGGCGGACGCCGTCGGCGATGAAGCTGTCGCTCTGGAGGACGAGGGAGGTCGGGTCGATCTCGACGAGGACGAAGCCCGCGCGCCCGGCGGCCTCGATGCGGGCGCCGCCGTGGGAGGCGATGGCGACGCTGTCCTCGAAGACGCCGATGCCGAAGCGCTCGCTCTCCTCGGCGCAGGCGACGACGAGGCGGCCGAGGCGGTTGCCGCCGATGAGGTTCTGATCGACGATGCCGCCGCCGAAGAGGCCGATCCCCTCCTGGATGACGAGCCCGCGGTGGCCGGTGTCCGACGACACGCCGTAGCGCAGCGCCTCGTAGGAGGAGCCGCCGGCGATCATCACCCCGGAGAGCGCCGAGGCGGCGCCGCTCGCGGCGATGAGTGCCGCGCCGTGGGCGTGGGCGCGGGCGATGGCGCGGAGGACGGCGCTCTCCTCGCCGCGGTGGAGGAGGGTCTCGACGAGGCGGATCTGGTTGCCGCCGCAGAGGAGGATGCCGCGCATCGCCTCGATGGTCTCGAGCAGGTCGCCGTCCTGATTCGCGTAGTCGAGGTTGTCGATGGTGATGCCGAGGTCGATCGCCTGCACCCCGTGGCGGGCGAGGAGCGCGACGTGCTCGCGGGCGGTGCGCGCGGGCTCGGCGGAGGCGGCGGCGACGACGCCGACGGGGCCGGGGCCGACGAGCGCGGCGGCGGCGCCCACCATCTCGGGGGCGCCCTGGAGCGGCGAGGAGCCGAGGAGCGCGATCCGCGCCGCGTCGGTCGGGGTCATCCCGAAGATGCGGGCGCGGCCGCCGGGGCCCTCGGCCGGGCGCGTGGCGCTGAGCGCGCGGCCCTCCACCGAGCAGCGGAAGTTGAGCGCGGTCATCCGGAGCCCGCTCTCGGGCGTCGCGATCAGCCCGCGCGAGCGCCGGGGCTGGCGCTCGAGCTCGACGGTGACGCTGACCCCGGAGCGGGCGTCGTAGGCCTCGGCACGATCGCTGGCATAGACCGCGTGATCGGCGAGGACGAGCCGCGCCATCAGGTCGTAGAGCGTGTAGGCGGCGAAGGCGTTGCGCCGCGAGCGCACCGGCGCGCGGTAGGCGACCTCGCGCGGGCGCACCCGGCGCTTGGCGGCGCCGGGGCGCGGGCGGAAGCGGGCGAGGTCGATGGCGTCGCCGTCGTCGAGGTAGCTGACGCGGAAGCCGGTGTAGCGGCGGGCCCTGGGGTCGAGGTCGGCGGGGCCGGTGTCGACGAGCATCACGCCGTACTCGCCGCAGACCCGCGCCTCGCCGCCCTCGACGAGAAGGGCGGTGTTCTCGTCGATGCCGAAGCCGCGGCGCACGCCCGAGGCCGCCATCGCGACGACGAGCCGCCCGAGGCGGCCGCGCTTGATGAAGTGCTGGTCGACGATGCCGAAGGGAAAGAAGCCGAGGCCGGTGCCCATGAGGAGGCCCGGGCGCTCGGGGTCGTCGGTGATGCCGTGGACGACGGACTCGATCGAGGTGCCGCCGAGGATCATCGGCCCCGACATCATCGCCGCCCCGGCGGAGGAGCCGGCGACGAGCCCGCCCGCGCCCTGCGCCGCGCGGATGGCGCGCAGGACCGGGGTCTCGGCGCCGCGGGGGGCGAGGGCGTCGACGATCTTCGCCTGGTCGCCGCCGGTGAAGTAGACGCTGCCGAAGGCCGCGATGCGCTCGACGAGGCCGGGGTCGTGGGCCATGTGCGCGGCGTTGTCGATCGTCAGCGGGACGACCTCGGACTCGAAGCCGTGGGAGCGGAAGGCCTGCGCGCTCTCCTCGCCGACGGCGTCGGGCTCGGCGGAGGCGGTCGGGAACACGAGGATGCGCCCGCCGGCGAGGCGGTGCATCTCGGCGTAGACCGCGAGGTTGCCGTCCTCGAGCCGGCCGCCGATCACGGCGAGCTTGTTGCCGGGGACGCCGGCGGTCGCTTCGGTCATGCTGCGGTCACCGGGGTCAGCCGGCGGGCACGATGCGGACGCCGCGGTCGTCGCTCAGCAGGCGGTAGCCCTCGGGCACGTCGAACCCGGCGGCGGCGACGAGCCGCTCCGGCGCCGGCGGCTTCGGCGCCTCGGCGGGGTGGAAGTAGATGATCTGCTTCCACGACCGGGTGATGTTGTCGCAGAACACCAGCACGAGGTCGGTCGGCCGGGCCATGTCGAGCGCCGCGGCGACCGAGGCCTCCTCGCTCTCGGCGAGGTGGACGGCGTCGCGCGCCACCCCGAGCTCGACGAGCGCCGCCTGGAGGAGCTTCGGCACCTCGTCCTGGGCGCGGCCGCGCGGGTTGTCGTCGCCGTGGCAGATGTAGGTGTCGAAGTTGCCCGCGACCTGGGCGGCGATGGCGCGCAGGTCCTCGTCGCGGCGGTCGCCCGGGCAGGTGACGCAGACGATCTTCTTTCCGATCGGGTTCAGCCGCCGCACGAGGTCGACCATCGCCCCGACCGCGGCCTCGTTGTGGCCGTAGTCGAGGATCACCCGGAAGCCGTGCTCGTCGAAGATGTTCATCCGCCCGGGCGACTGGAAGAAGGTGTTGTCGAAGGTGCGCAGGCCGGTCCTGATCTGGTCGAGCGACAGGCCGAGCGCGAAGGCCATCGCCGCGGTGAACATCGCGTTCTCGACGTTGTGCAGCGCCTTGCCCTCGACGGTCGCCGGGATCAGGTGGGTCCAGATCAGCGGCAGCTGGTTGCCGTTGTCGTAGATGGCGATCTGGTCGCCGTTCAGCCCCTGCTCGAGCACCACCGCGCGCTTGCCGAGGCGGATGTGCTCGCGGACGAGCGGGTGCTCGGGGTTGCGGGTGACGTAGCAGATGTGGCGGGCGTCGGTCGTCGCCGCCATCTTCAGCGTGTACTCGTTGTCGGCGTTGAGGACCGCGGTGTCCTTCGCCACCTCGACGACGAGGCGCTTGACGTCGGCGAGCTCCTGGATCGTCTCGACCCCGCCGAGCCCGAGGTGGTCGGAGGTGACGTTGAGGACGGCGCCGACGTCGCAGTAGCGGTAGCCGAGGCCGGCGCGGACGATGCCGCCGCGGGCGGTCTCGAGCACCGCCATGTCGACGGTCGGGTCGCGGAGCACCATCGACGCCGCCCGCGGCCCGGTGAAGTCGCCCTTCACGGTGACGTTGCCGTCGATGTAGACGGCGTCGGTGCCGGTCTGGCCGACGACGAAGCCCGCCATCTTCATGACGTGGGCGAGCATCCGCGCCGTCGTCGTCTTGCCGTTGGTGCCGGTCAGCGCCGCGACCGGGATCCGCGCCGGGTTCCCGGCCGGAAAGAGCATGTCCATCACCGCGCCGCCGACGTCGCGGCCCTCGCCCTCGGAGGGGGCGATGTGCATCCGCATCCCCGGGCCGGCGTTGATCTCGCAGATGGCGCCGCCGGTCTCGCGGTAGCTCCGGGTGATGTCGGTCGTCAGGAAGTCGACGCCGCCGATGTCGAGGCCGACGGCGCGGATCGCCCGCTCGGCCATCAGCTTGTTGTCGGGGTGGATGACGTCGGTCACGTCGATCGCGGTGCCGCCGGTCGAGAGGTTCGCGGTCTTGCGCAGGTAGACCGCCTCGCCCTCCGCCGGCACGCTGTCGTGGTCGTAGCCCTTCTCGGCGAGGAGGCCGTCCGCGACCTCGTCGAGCTCGATCCGGGTCAGCATGTTCTCGTGGCCGGCGCCGCGGCGGGGGTCGCGGTTCACCTCGGCGACGAGCTCGGCGACCGTGCTCCGCCCGTCGCCGACGACGTGGCCGGGGACGCGGTGGGCGGCGGCGACGAGCTCGCCGGCGACGACGAGGAGACGGTGGTCGTCGCCGGCGATCATGCTCTCGACGACGACGCCCGAGCCTTCCTCGATGGCGCGGTCGTAGGCCTCGGCGACCTCGTCGTCGGTCGTGAGGTTGACCGAGACCCCGCGGCCGTGGTTGCCGTCGATGGGCTTGACCACCACCGGGAAGCCGATGTCGTGGGCGGCGTCGACGGCGTCCTCGGCGTCGCGGACGTTGATCTGGCGCGGCACGGGAAGGCCGAGGTCGGAGAGCAGGCGGGCGCAGAGCTCCTTGTCGGCGGCGATCTCGACGGCGATGTGCGAGGTCTGGCTGGAGAGCGCCGCCTCGATGCGCTTCTGGTACTTGCCCTGGCCGACCTGGATCAGGCTCG
>CAZEGY010000247.1:0-5591 GCA_964511815.1 uncultured Rhodovulum sp. | reverse complement strand
GCGCCCTCGTCGGCCTCGTGGGCGTCGAAGCGCAGTCCGAACTCGACGCTCGGGTCGACGAAGGTCTTGATCGCCTCGAAGGGGATCACGATCGGCTCGAGCACCCCGCCGAAGCTCAGCGTCACGGTGAAGCGGTCCTTCATCACCGCGAGGTCCTCGAAGAACTCCTGCATGACGATCGTCATCTCGTCCTTCGGATAGCGCGCACGCAGGGCGGGCGACATGTCGACGCCGGGGTGGGCGGTGTCGAAGGTGATGAAGAAATGGTGGTTTCCGGGCAGCCCCTCGCGGGCGACGCCGGCGAGCACGTCCGCCAGCATCTGGCGCAACGCCCTGTGCATGAGCTGGCCGTAGTTGATCGTCTTCGCCATCTGCCCGTCCGCCTCGGTCGGCGCCGACCTTAGCCGATTCTCGACCGGAGGAAAGGTCGTTCTCGCCCAGCGCGTGCACGGCGCCGCGCCCCGCCGGATCGGCACCGAAGGCGCGCCCCCGCACCGCGCGCGAGAACCCGACGCGCACCCCCGGAGCGCAGGCAAGGAGCACGGATGGGGACAGCCACGGGAAGGAGTAAGTGCAGGCTTCTGTTGCCAGGTGCCTGCGAACCCCGCCAGGACCGGCTAAGGCCCTGGACTTAGATTTCGGTCTTAGTCACCGCTTACGCGGCGACGCGAACCGGAGCGAAGTTGTCGTTGGCAACTATACGCTTTGAGCCGATAACGGTGGCATCCTGCCGAGTGAAAGCGATCGCCTTTACACGTCCGTCGATCCTGTTTCGGCCCCGTCCGCCCCCAACGAGGGTGTGTGGTGGAGCCGCCGGGTACCGCCCCCGGGTCCGATCCGCTTATTACGCGTGCGTTTATCACCATAGTCCCCGAGGGGACGCACCCAATATAGGCGCGGCGCGGCGCGGTTTGAAGAGGGAAAGCGCTCAGCCCTTGCCGAGCACCCGCCGGAACCAGCCGGGCTTCTTCTCCCCGCCCCCGGCCTCGCCCCCAGTCTCGCCCCCGGTCTCGCCCCCGGCCCCGTCCTCCACCGACGCGACCTCGCCGGCCGGCGCCTCCGCGGGCGGCTCGACCGCGGTCTGGAAGTTCTCGAAGAACGTGTCCGCCATCTTCTTGGCGAAGCCGTCGATCAGGCGCGAGCCGAGCTGGGCGAGCTTGCCACCGACGTTGGCCTTCACGTCGTAGGTGAGGAGCGTCCCGCCGTTCTCGCCGTCGGCGAGCCCGACCGCGGCCTGACCCTTGGCGAAGCCGGCCGCGCCGCCCTTGCCCTCGCCGGCGATGGTGTAGCTCTCGAGCGGCACGATGTCGCTCAGGCGGACCTGACCCTCGAAGGTGGCGCTGACCGGCCCGACCTTCTGCTTCACCGTGGCGGCGAAGCCCTCGTCGGGCGAGCCCGTCAGGCTCTGGCAGCCGGGGATCGCCGCCTTCAGCACCTCGGCGTCGTTCAAGGCCGCCCACACCACCTCGCGCGGTGCCGCGATCTGCCGCGAGCCCTGCATCTCCATCGTGACGTCTCCCCGAACTGGCTGTTGCTGGCGTGCGCGAACGTTATCCCCGAAGGCGCCGCCGCGCGAGAGGGTCCAAGGTCGGAAACCCTCAGCGGTCGCTGCCGGTGAAGACCACCTCGACCGCGACCGGCAGCCGCGGCGCCGCGATCTCCGCCGGCGCCGGCGGATACGTCGCCCGGCGCACGGTCTCGAGCGCGGCGCGGTCGAGCGTCATCGCCCCCGACGACTGGAGGAGCTGCGAGGCGAGGAGCCGGCCGTCGGGCGCCAGCACGAGCTGGAAGGCGACACGGCCCTCGAGGCCGCGCGCCCGCGCCACCTCGGGATAGACCCGCGCCCGGCTCACCGCCCGCTGCACCCGCCCGGCGTACGCCGCCCGGACCGCCGCCGCGTCGAAGGCGCCCTCCTCCGCCGCGGCCTCCGGGCCGGGAGCGAGCTCCGGCACGAGGCCCGGGAAGCCGTCGTCCGCCGCCACGGCATCGCCCGCCCCGAGCGGCATGCCGGCGTCGAAGCCGGGCGCGAGCGTCGTCGCGGCCGGCGGCGGCGCTTCCGCTTCCTCCAACGCCGGGACGAGCGGCGGCGGCATCGGCGCGGGCGCCACGGTCGGCGCAGGAGAAGGCGGCGGCGGCGCGGGAGGGGGTGGCGTCAGCGCGGCGAGCTCGGCGTCGGAGAGCAGCGTCACCGCCATCGCCGGCACCGGCCGGTCCGGCGGCGCCCAGAGGAACGGCGGCCCGATCACGGCGAGGCCGACGACGCAGGCGTGCCCGAGCCCGGAGAGCAAGGCACCCGCGACCCGCACGGCCGGTCAGCTCCCCGCCGCGGCCGGCGCGGGCCGCCCCGTCGCATCGGTGCCGTCGCATCGCGCCATCGCCGGACCCTTCCCCGGATCCGGGTAGCAGGAATCGCCGCCCCGCGAAAGCGCGGCGGCCGCGGGCGCGTCGCCGGGCGCCGCGCCCGAGCGGCGATCAGGCCGCGGCGAGACGGGTCTGGCCGCCGCCGGTGATGACCTGGACGCGCTGGCCGACGGCGAAGGCCGGCTCGCCCTGGATCACGGCGATGGTCGCGCCGTTGTCCATGCGCACGGTCCACTCGATCGACTGGCTGCCGGCGACCGTCTTGCCCGCCTGGAGGCCGGCGGCCGCGCCCGCGGTCGCGCCGACGCCGGTCGCGACGACCTTGCCCGTGCCGCCGCCGACGTTCTGGCCGAGCGCCGCGCCGGCGAGGCCGCCGAGCACCGCACCCGCCGCCTGGCTGCCCTGCCCGCCCTGGAGCTGGACGGCGCGGCTCGACTCGATCGTCCCGAAGGACACCGTCGAGGCGGTCAGCGCGCTGTTGGCCGGCAGAACGTTCGCGTTCTGCTGCGGCGTGCATGCGGCGAGCGCCGCCACCAGCGCCACCGCGGCCACGCCCTTCAGGGTCCTGTACTGCATCGGGTAGGTCTCCTCGACAACTGGGCCAAGTCTCGTGGCCGGATACGACATCCGCTGCATACCTCTCCCCTGAATTCCGATCAACGTCCGCCGCTGCACGATCGCGTTTGGGCCGACTCCGCCGGCCCTCGCCCCCGAGTTCGCCCCCACGTTCACCCCGGGCGAGGCTTTTCTCCCCGCCCCGCGCGCGCTAGAGACGCGCGACCCGACGCCAGAGGCAGAGCCCCATGTCCGAGCCCCACCCGACGATCCGCCCGCAGCCCGGCATCCTCGACATCGCGCCCTACGTCGGCGGCGAGAGCCGGCTCGCCGGCCACGACCGCGTCCTCAAGCTCAGCTCGAACGAGAACCCCTCCGGCGCGAGCCCGGCGGCGGTCGCCGCCTTCCGCGCCGCCGCCGCGAGCCTCCACCTCTATCCCGACAGCGGCCACGCCAGCCTCCGCGCCGCCATCGCCCGCGTCCACGGCCTCGACGCCGACCGCATCGTCTGCGGCGCCGGCTCCGACGAGATCATCGCCTTCCTCTGCCAGACCTACGCCGGCCCCGGGACCGAGGTCATCCACACCGAGCACGGCTTCGGCATGTACCGCATCTCCGCCCTCGCCGCCGGCGCCACCCCCGTCGAGGCGAAGGAGGACGCGCGCCGCACCGACGTCGACGCGATCCTCGCCGCCGCCACCCCCCGCACGGCGCTCGTCTTCGTCGCCAACCCCAACAATCCGACCGGCACGATGATCCCGACGGCCGAGGTCGAGCGCCTCGCCGCCGGGCTGCCGCCGCAGGCCCTCCTCGTCCTCGACGGCGCCTACGCCGAGTACGTCGACCGCTTCGACGGACACGCGGCGCTCGTCGACGCCCGCGACGACGTGGTGATGACCCGCACCTTCTCGAAGATCCACGGCCTCGGCGGCCTGCGCGTCGGCTGGGGCTACGGCCCCGCCCACGTCATCGACGCCCTGAACCGGGTCCGCGGCCCGTTCAACCTCTCGACCCCCGCCCTCGTCGCCGCCGAGGCCGCCGTCCTCGACACCGGCTTCACCGAGCGGTGCCGGCGCGAGAACGCCCGCAACCGCGCCTGGCTCGCCGACGCCCTCGGGCGCGCCGGGGTCCCCTCCGATCCGTCCGAGGCCAACTTCGTCCTCGCCCGCTTCCGCGACGAAGCCGAAGCCCGCGCCGCCGACGCGGCGCTGCGCGCCCGCGGCATCATCGTCCGCCGCGTCGCCGGCTACCGCCTGCCGCAGGCGCTGCGCATCACCGTCGGCGACGCCGAGGCCTGCGCCGCCGTCGCCGACGCGATCGGCGCCTTCACCAAGGTCCGCGCCTGATGCGCTACACCCATGTCGCGCTGATCGGCCTCGGCCTCATCGCCTCGTCGATCAGCCACGCCATCCGCCGCTCGGGGGCGGACGTCCGCATCACCGGCACCGCGCGCAGCGCCGCCTCCCGCGCCGAGGCCGCCCGCCTCGGCCTCGGCGAGATCTTCGACACCGCCGCCGAGGCGGCGAAGGGCGCCGACCTCGTCATCCTCTGCGTCCCGGTCGGCGCCATGAGCGCGGTCACCGCCGAGATCGCCCCGGTCCTCGCCCCCGGCGCCACCCTGACCGACGTCGGCTCGGTCAAGCGGGCGGTCATCGCCGCCGTCGCGCCGCACGTCCCGGACAACGTCCACTTCATCCCCGGCCACCCCCTCGCCGGCACCGAGCACTCCGGCCCCGGCGCCGGCTTCGCGGCGCTCTTCGACAACCGCTGGTCCATCCTGACGCCGCTCCCGAACACCGACCCGGGCGCGCTCGCCGACCTCGACGCCTTCTGGACCGAACTCGGCGCGCGCGTCGGCACGATGGACCCCGAGCACCACGACCTCGTCCTCGCGGTGACGAGCCACGTCCCCCACCTCATCGCCTACACGATGGTCGGCGTCGCCGAGCACCTCGCGCGGGTCACCGACGACGAGGTCATCAACTACTCCGCCGCCGGCTTCCGCGACTTCACCCGCATCGCCGCCTCCGACCCGACGATGTGGCGCGACGTCTTCCTCGCCAACAAGGACGCGACCCTCGACATCCTCGGCCGTTTCACCGAGGAGCTCTTCGTCCTCCAGCGCGCCATCCGCATGGGCGACGGCGACGCGCTCCACGCCTACTTCACCCGCACCCGCGCCATCCGCCGCGGCATCATCGAGGCCGGTCAGGACACCGCCGCCGCCGACTTCGGCCGCTCGCCCGGTGCAGGCGCGCCACGCTGACCCGCCGATCGCGCCGCGCTCCCTTGCGGATCGGCGGCGCCTGCCCAGATCCTCTGCCGCGAGCAGAAACGGGAGTTTGCGCGATGCGCCTGCGATGGACGGGAACCCTGGTGGCGGCCGGGCTGATGAGCCTCGCCTCCGCCGCCTTCGCCGACGAGCGCTGCTACGGCGTCGCGCCGGCGGGCAAGAACGACGGCCTCGACGGCCGCGAGGCACCGGGCACGAGCACCATCGACTACCAGGGCAACGCCTGGATGCTGGTGCCCGACGGCACCTGCCTCACCCAGCCCGTGCCGGTGACCCCCGACGGCACCCCGCGCCGCGGCGCCCTCCAGCCCCTCGACCGCGACCGGCCGTAGAGCGATTTCCAACCGGAGGGAATCGTCCGGTGATCAGGAGATCGCGCAAA
>CAZEGY010000246.1:0-5595 GCA_964511815.1 uncultured Rhodovulum sp. | reverse complement strand
CCAGCTCCGGCCGCGTCGCGGCGACCCCGCCGAAGGCGCGGTCGCGGCAGGTGAGCACGATGACCTGGACGTCGGCGGCGACCGCGGCGATCGCCGCGAGCATCCGCGCGAAGCGGGCGTCGTCGGCGTAGACGAGGGCGTCGTCGAGGATGACCGGCGTCGCGCGGCCGGCGCGGGCGAGGAGGCGGGCGAAGGCGAGCCGCGCGAGGATCGCGATCTGCTCCCGGGTGCCGCCGCTCAGCGCCGCGATCGCCTCGCTCTCGCCGTCGCGGGCGAGGGCCTCGGGCAGGAGCCGGCGCGGGTCGAGGTGGAGCGCGGCGCCGTCGAGCACCTGCGCGAGGAGCGGCGCGAGCTCGGCGGTGAGCGGCGCGAGGTAGCGCTCGCGGGCGTCGGCGCGGGCGGCGGCGAGCGCGTCGCGGAGGCGGGCGAGCGCCCGGGCCTCGGCGGCGTAGCCGGCGGCGCGGGCCTCGGCCGCCTCGAGGCGGCCGGCAGTCTCGGCGCGGCGCTCCTCGACGGCCTCGCCGGCGCGCGTCGCGATCAGCGTGGCGAGGCGCTCGTCGTGCTTCTCGAGGTCGTGGAGGCGGGTGCGGGCGTGCGCGACCGCCGCGCGCGCGCCGTCGACGGCCGCGACCAGCGCCGCGGTGTCGGGCATCGCGCCGGCGAGATCGCCGGCGGCGCCCGCCGCGGCTTCGGCAGCGGCGCGCCGGGTTTCGAGCCGCGCGGCGAGATCGCCCCGCGCGGGCAGCGCGGCGGCCTCGGCGTCGGCGACCGCGCGGGTGCGCCCGGTCTCCGCCTGGCGCTCGCCGGCGGTCGTCTCGGCGTGGGCGGCGGCGAGGCGGGCGTCGCGGGCGGCGCCGAGCGCGGCCTCGGCGGCCGCGAGCGCCGTGCGGGCCTCGGCCTCCGCCGCGGCGGCGCCGGCCGGGTCCGCCGCATCGGGATCGGCGCCGGCGGCGGCGGCGCCGAGGCGGGCGATCTCGGCCGCGAGGGCGGCGGTGCCGTCCGGCGCGACGCCGGCGAGCTCGGCCCGGGCCCGGGCGCCGCGGCCCTCGGCCTCGGCCCGTCGTTCGGCGCGGGCGACGAGCGCGGCGAGATCCGCCGCCCCGGCCGGCTCGAGGATCGCGGCGAGTGCTGCCTCGGCTGCGGCGGCGGCGCGCGCCGCCGCGGCGGCATCGCCGCCCGGCGTCAGGGTCAGCCGCCCGAGGCCGGGCAGGTCGAGCGTCGTCGGGCCGGGACAGGCGATCGCCACCCCGGGCTCGACCGCCCGGCCGTCGATCGTCACGCGGTCGCGCACCCCCGGCAGATAGTCGACGGCGAGCGAGACGGCGCCGGCTTCCAGGCGCGCCCGCGCCCGGTCGAGCTCGGCCGCCGCCGCCCGCGCGGCGCCGACATCGGCGTCCGACACCGCCGCGGCCGCGGCGTCGGCGCCCGCGGCCTCGACAGCGGCGACGAGCGCCCTCGCGCGCGCCAGCCGGTCGCCGAGCCCCGCGACCCGGGCGGCGGCCTCGTTGGCGCGGGCGGCGCGGTCGGCGGCATCGAGCGCGCGGCGGGCGGCGGCGTGCGCCGCGCCCGCCTCGGCCCGCGCGGCGTCGGCGGCGGCCTCGCGCTCGCGCGCCGCGGCATGGACGCCGGTGGCGCGCTCGCAGGCCGCGCGCGCCGCGGCGGCCTCGCGCGCCGCCGCGTCCCGCCGCGCGGCGGCGCGGTCGTGGGCGGCGAGCGCCTCGGCGGCGGCGGCGTGCTCGAGGGCGGCGGCGCGCTCGGCCTCGCGGGCGGCGTCGAGCCGGCTCCGGTGCAGCCGCGCCGCCTCGGCCGCACGCTCGGCAGCGGCGACGGCCTCGGCGCGGGCGCGCGCGGCGGCCGGGTCGCGGGCGGCGGCGAGCTCGTCGCGCACCCGGGCGCGGTCCTCGAGCGCCGCGGCGAGGTCGTCGCAGCGGGCGTCGAGCACGGCGAGCGCGCGGCGCAGCTCCTCGGCCTCCTTCTCGGCCGCGCCCCAGCGGCCGCCGGCCTTCGGCTTGCCGCCGGGCGTCGCGAGATCGGCGAGCGCCGTCGCACAGCCGGCGGCGATGGCGTCGAGCTTGCGGCCGCCGGTGATCGCGTCGAGCTCGTCGGCGACCGACGACAGCAGGTCGCGGCGGATGCGGGCGAGACGGTCCTGCTCGGTCTTCTCCGCCGGGGTCCGGCCCTCGGGCTCGAGCGCGAGCATCCCCTGCCGCACCCAGAGCAGCTCCGCCGGGCCGTCGCCGGCGATGCGCGTGGCGATCCAGCTCTCGGCCTCGTCGTCCTGGGCGACGACGCGGCCCGCGGGCAGCTCGGTCACCCGGGCGAACGGGCGCTGCAACCAGCGCTTGGCGATGCGGTAGGCGGCGCCGTCGATCTCGACCTCGGCCGCCACCTCGGGCGCGCCGCCGGCATAGGGGCGCAGCGCCCGCGCCTCGGCGCCGCCCGAGCGATGCGGCGTGAAGAGCAGCGCCTGCAGGGCCTCGAAGACCGTCGACTTGCCGGCCTCGTTCGGGGCCGAGACGAGGTTCAGCCCGTCGCCGAGCCCGTCGAGGCGGACGGTGGTCCCGGCGAAGCGGCGGACGTTGTCGAGATGGATCGAGCGGAGCTTCATGCGGCGTCTCCCGCGAAGGTGTAGAGGCGGGAGAGCGCGGCGACCGCGGCCGCCCGGCCCTCGGCGGAGAGGGCGACGTCGTCGGCCTCGGCGCGCAGCGCGTCGGCGGCGGCGCGGAGCGCGGTGCCCGGCGCGCCGAAGACCTCGAGGTCGGCGGGCGCGTGCGCGACGGCGAGGCCGCCGCGGTCGGCCTCGAGGAAGGCGAAGTCGTGCTCGACGGCCGCGACCGCCGCCACCAGCGCCGCCTCGCCGGCGAGCCCGGTGCGGCCGGTGGCGGTCAGGCGCAGGAGCGTGTCGCGGCGCCGGGCGACCGGCGGCAGCAGCGCCTCCAGCCGGGCGCCGGGATCGTCGCCGGGCAGCAGGTCGAGGGCGCACCCCGCCCACGTCATCGCGCCGGTCGCGACCGGCACCGCCGCGGGTGCGCCCCCGCCGAGCGCCCCGCCGAGGGTGACGACGAGCGCACCCGGGGCCACGTCCGCCGCGGCCGCGTGCTTGAAGCCGTCCGCCTCGGGCGTTCCCGCGTACCAGGTGCAGCCGCCGATGCGGAGCTGGCCGTGCCAGTCGCCGAGGGCGAGGAAGGCGAGGCCGGCGGTCTCGGCACGGTCGGGCGGGATCAGCGACGGGTTGCCGTCCTCGCTGAAGTCCCGCACCGCGCCGTGGGCGAGGCCGACGCGGAGCGCGCCCTCCGGGGTCGCGGCCTCGGGCATCCCGGCGGTCAGGTCGCGCCCGGGACGGCGCTGGGTGCAGGGCGCGGGCAGCAGCACGACCCCCGGCGCGAGCGCGACCGGCGCCGGGTCGAGGAGCGGCCGCACGTTCGGCGGCGCCTCGCGGCCGATCCGGTCCCAGAGGTCGCTCGCCGCGAGGCTGTCGTGGTTGCCGGGCAGGAGCCACCAGCGCAGCCCGGGGTCGGCGGCCATCGCCTGCAACGCCTGGCGGACCGTCGCCGGCGCCGGCGTCTGGCTGTCGAAGGTGTCGCCGGCGACGAGGACGTCGGCGGCGCCGTGCGCCCGCGCCGCGGCGGCGAGCCGGGCGATGCTGCCGTGGCGCGCCTCGCGCAGCCGCCCGCGCAGGTCCTCGGGGAAGCGCCCGAAGGCCTTGCCGAGGTGCAGGTCGGCGGCGTGCAGGAAGCGGATCATGGGCGGGCTCCGGAAGGCACCGCCACCGGCAGCGCGCAGAGGGTGTCACAGAGGGTGTCGGCGAGGGTGTCGACGCGGCGCACTTCTTCCACGGTCGCGCGGCGCGCGTCCAGCGGCGTGGCCGGGTGGTGCGATCGCGGCCGGTGAACGTCCCCGCCGTCGGCCCGGCGATCGCCTCGCCGCTCGCCGGCGAGCGCCGCCCGGGCCGCCCTCACCCCCTCGGCGCGCAGCACGCCCGCGCGGGAAATCCCGACGACGCTCCCGCCCGCGGCCCCGGGCCGCGCCGGCCGACGCGCCCCGTGGGCGTCGCCGTGGCGCAGCCGCAGGGCCGCGTCCTCGCTGTCCTCGCCCGGCGCGGGGCCCCCACCCATCCGCGCCGGGTCGAGCGTCGTCGCGTGGGCGCCTCCGGCGAAGCGCATCGGCTCGGAGACGGAGAGACGGATACCGCACTCGTTACGCTGCATCCCCCCGGTCCCCCTTCCGGCGCCCCGCCCCCTGCCCGGAGGCACCCACGATGCGGGGCGAGTCGCCCGCGCCTTCTCTTTATGGTTCGCATCGGTGACAATTCCTGTCATTGTATAAGGTAGCTGCGTCGCCACTTCAACGCGACGCCCGAAGCGGCGAATGGTGAACGAACATGAGCGTCATCCCGGAATGCATTGAAACATCCGGAACAGCCCCCGTCGCGTGCCGCTGAGGGAGGCCCGGCGTGTCGCTCGCCAAGGCCCGTGACCTGATGCGGCTCGCCGAGATGGCCGCCGCCCGCCACCAGGGGGTGTCGCTCGCCGAGATCGCCGAGGCGTTCGGCGCCGACCATCGCACCGCGCAGCGCATGGCCCGCGCCCTCGAGGACGCCTTCCCCGGCGTCGAGATCCGCACCGACGAAGATCGCCGCCGGCGCTGGAAGCTCCGCGACCCCGGCCTCGCCCGCCTCCAGGGCATCCGCGACGACGAGCTCGCCGCGCTCGACATGTCGATCCGCCGCGCCGACCGCGAGGGCGCCACCCCCGATGCCGCCGCCCTCGCCGCCCTCCGCGACCGGCTCCTCGCCTGCATGCCCGGCCCCCACGCCCGCCGCGCCGAGGCCGACGCCGAGGCGCTGCTCGAGGCCCAGGGCTTCGCCGCCCGCCCGGGGCCGGCGGTGCGCGCCGCCCCGGGCGTGCTCGAGACCATCGCCGAGGCGCTGAAGGGTCCGTTCCTGCTCGCGATCGTCTACGCCGGCGCCGACGGCGCCGTCGCCGAGCGCCGGGTGGCGCCGCACGGGGTCCTCCTCGGGATGCGCCGCTACCTCGTCGCCCGTGACGAGGACCGCGACCCCGGCTTGCGCCACTTCCGCGTCGACCGCATCCGCGCCGCGCGCCTGCTCGGGTCGAGCTTCGTGCGCGCGCCGGGCTTCGACATCGCTTCCCACGCCGCCCGGGCGTTCGGCTCCTACCAGGACGAGAGCCGCTTCGGCGAGGTCGTCTGGCGCTTCTCGCCGGCGGCGGCGCCGGTGGCGCGGGAGTTCGTCTTCCACCCCGGCCAGCGCCTCGAGCCCGCCCCCGACGGATCGCTCGTCGTCCGCTTCGCCGCCTCGGGCTGGCTCGAGATGGCCTGGCACCTCTACCAGTGGGGCGACGCGGTCGAGGTCCTCGCCCCCGAGGGCCTCCGCGCGATGGTCGCGGGCCACCGGCGCGACGACTTCGAGGCGCTGCCCTGAGGCCGGCAAGCCGCGCGACGCCCGCGCCCGACGCCGGGACGGTGGCGCCCGCTCCGGCCGGGGCGTGCGCGCGATTTCTCTACGATTCCGGGGAACGTGGTGGGCCGGGGCGGGATCGAACCGCCGACCTTTCCGGTGTGAACGGAATGCTC
>CAZEGY010000245.1:0-5612 GCA_964511815.1 uncultured Rhodovulum sp. | reverse complement strand
CGCGAGCGTTGCGCTCTGCCAGCGCATTGGCTCCACCGAATCCGCGCCGGCGTCGATCCGGAAGAGAGCTACTGCAACGATCCCTGCCAGTGCACGACGCTGGTCTCCGGCGAGCCTTCGAAGGTCAGCGTTCCCGATCCCGTCTCGCCTTCGTGGGCCCCGGTCGCCTTGGTCAGTTCCCAGGTGCCCTCGCCGGCGAAGGTCACCTTCTCGCCGTCGATCTGGCTCGTCCCCTCGCCGGTGAACTCGAAGAGGGCGGTGCCGTCGGCGCTTCTGAACTCGGCGTAACCGTGCTGGACGAAGGTCGCGCCCTTCTCGTCGCTGGCGTTGGTCACCGCCACCTCGGCGTCCGGCATGAACGCGGTCTCGCCGGTGCTCTCGTTCCGGCCGACCTGCCTGGTCAGGACGGCGAGGTGATAGGGGTCGTCGGCGTCGACCTGGACCTTGTAGAATTCGACGGCGTTGAGCTCGAAGTGACCCGACACGGCGCGTTCCTGCGCCGAGGCGGCGCCGGCCAGAGCGGTGGCAGCCAGCAGGCTCGCGAAGAGCAGTCTTCCGGTTCGCATCATCCCGTTCCTCCAATGAACTCGGCCCGCCGCATGCCGGCGGTGATCTCGGGTCTGCCGGCCGCCGGGCGGCGGTCGTCCGGCTGCAGCACCTCCAGCGACGGCCCGAGGCCGAGCCCGTCGGCGAGCGCCTCGAGGTCGGCCGGACCGAGCCGGTCCGGCGGCGCCTCCGACACGGCGAGCAGCAGCGCCTCGATCACGTTGGCGCCGAAGCTGCGGCCCTCGAGCCGCGGCGTCTCGGTGACGAGCAGGCGGACGCCGCGGGCGCGCAGGTCCTCGACGTCGCGCGGGGTCGTCGTGTTGGTGAGGACGATCTTGCCGGCGAGGTCGCGCGGCATGTGCGCGCGGATCTGCAGGAAGTCGCCGGCGATCAGCGTGGCGCGGGCGTAGGCGCCCGCCCATTTCTCGACCGGCGGGGCGAGCTGCGCGTCGCCGAGCGTGTAGAGCCAGCGGTAGGGCACCTGCGTGACGGCCGGAAGCAGGAGGCGGCCGAGAGCGCGCACGCTGCGGAGGCCATGGAGCGGGATCGGCAGTCCGAGCGCGAACATGAGATCGCCACAGGTCAGGTCGCAGCCGGCGCGCGCGAGTTCCTCGGCGAGGGCGTAGCGCGCGATCGCCGTCGTCTTCAGCGTGGGCATCCCGGAGAGGGTCAGGCCCTCCGCCCGGAGGTGCGCCTCGAGCGCGGCCACGGCCCTGCGGGCGAGGAGGGCGCGGACGCCGTTGCCATCGCCGACCTTGCTGACGCGGATGGCCTGCCGCAGCCGCCTGGCGTCGCGCCAGTGGTAGCGGCGTCGGCCGATCGGCAGGTAGAACTCGATGCCGCCGATGCCGATCGCGTCGACCCGGCCGTCGAGCTCGCGGAGCAGCGCGACGGCGGCGTCGAGGTCGCCGTTCACGCCGCGGCGCTCGACCCGCACCGCCTCGCCGCGGAGGTGCAGGGTCACGGCATGGTCGCGCGCCGGCGAGCCGAGGCTGACCGAGACCACCCGCTTCATCGTGCCGCCGCCGGGAACCGGCGCCAGTGGGCGTGCTCGGCGGCGTCGAGCAGGGCGGCGTCGCCGCGGGAGTCGCCGTAGGCGTGAAGGAGGCGGGCGTTGCGGCCGACGAGCGCGCGCAGGCGGTGGAGCTTCTCGGCGCCGTCGCAGGCGGGTCCGTCGTGGCGCCCGGTCAGTTGACCGGCCGTGTCGATGGCGAGCCGGCTGCCGAGCGCCTCGATGCCGCGGGATGCGGCCCAGGGCGCGAGATAGAGCTCGGGCGAGGCGGTGACGACGATGCAGCGGTGACCCTCGGACAGGTGCCATTCGAGGCGGCGGACCGCGGCGGGGCGGAGCATGCGCGGGAGGCGGTCGCGGGCGAAGCGGAGGGCGGCGGCCCGGACCTCGGCGAGCGGGCGGCCGGCGAGATAGCGCCGGTAGAGGCGCTCCTTGGTCGCCGTCGCGTCGCGCAGGCCGAAGGCGCGACCGACGAGGGCCGGGAGCAGCGCAGGGAGCCCGCGGACGAAGGCGCCGTTGCCGGCGACCGCGCGCAGGAAGGGCAGGATCGTGTCGCGCTCGGTGAGCGTGCCGTCGAAGTCGAAGGCGACGACCGCGGTCATAGGGGCCTCACGCGCGGCTTCCGGCGCGGAGCCAGAGTTGTCGGAGGGAGGTGGCGAGGCCCGGGCTGGTCGCGACCTCGTGGCGCAGCTTCGGATCGGTTTCGGCGTTCGCGAGACGCCGGTAGGCGGCGCCGAGGTTGTGGTAGGGCAGACCCGGGGCGAAGTGGTGCAGGGCGTGGTAGCGATGCCCGACGGGGGCCCAGATCTCGGTCCACCAGCCGCCGGGCGTGTCGATCGAGTCCTCGAACTGGCCGATGCGGTCGAATTCGGGATCGGCGCCCTCGTAGCGGTGGGCGCCGAGCGCCCGCACGCCGTTGACGAGGGAGATCGCCGTCGCCACCGCGAGCCAGCAGGCGGCGACCCGCAAGGGCAGGACGCCGGTCCAGAGCAGGGCGAGCCACGGGATCCAGAACAGCAGGATGCCGATCTGCTCGCGGACCATGGTGCGGTGCTCCTCCGGCGTGACCTTGCGGACGAAGGCGGCGTTCATCGCGAGCGAGGTCGCGTGCCGCTCCAGATGGCGCTGGAGCGGCGGGACGAGGAGCGCGACGGGGCCGAGGATGAGGAAGCGGACGGCCATCAGCAGCGGGAACAGCAGCGTCAGCGCCAGGAAGCGGACGATCAGCCGGCGGGAACGGGCGAAGGGGAGGTATTCCGGATCGTCGGCGGTTCCGAAGACGCGGGCATTGTGGTGCAGGGCGTGCACCCCGACCGCGAAGGACGACGGCACCAGCAGCGGGAAGCCGGCGAGCAGGTTCCAGGCGGCGGCGAAGCCGGGGATGCGCCGGGCGGCGTGGCTGAGCTCGTGGACGAAGAGATGCGCCCGGTAGAGGAGGAGGACCGAGACCGCCGCCGCGGCCAGTCCGGGGAGCGTCGGACCGGCCAGGCAGAAGAGCGCGAAGGCGCCCCAGCCGAGGAAGGCCGAGAGCAGGAGGTCGGTCCAGTAGATCGCCGGGCGGGGCGGGTAGAGGTCGCGCAGGAGGGTCGCCGCGGGCGCGGCGCGGCCGGCCTCCGGCGTCGCGTGCGGGGCAGGGGTCATTGCGGTCCCCTGTCGGTGGCAGGGCTGTCGGTGGGAGGGCTGTCGGTGGCGGTGCCGTCGGGGCCGGCGAAGCCGAAGGTGCGCGCGGCGGCGACGAGGATCCCGGCGGCGCGGTCGATCTGCTCCGGCGTGTGCTCGGAGGTGACGAAGAGGCGCATCCGCGACAGGTGGCGCGGGACGGCGGGATACTGGACGATGCTGGTCTCGAGGCCGGCGCGCTGCATGTGGTCGGTGAGGAGCAGGGTGCGCTCGTCCGGGCCGTAGATCACCGGGACGATCCAGCTGTCGCTCTCGATCAGCCGGACCCGGCCGCGCAGGCGGTCACGGAGCCGCGTGGCGTTGGCGTGCAGCCGCGCCCGACGGGCCTCGCCGACGTCGGAGGAGCCGATGCGGAGCGCCTGGAGCACGCCGCCGGTAACGGCAGGATCGAGGCCGCAGGAGAAGAGCCGGCAGCGGGCATACCAGTTGATGTAGCGGGCGATGTCGCGCCGGCAGATCACCGCGCCCCCGAGCGCGCCGAGGGCCTTGGAGAAGGTGATGACGAAGAAGTCGATCTCCCCGAGCACGCCCTGGCGCGCGGCGACGCCGCGGCCGCCCGGGCCGGTGGCGAGGACCGAATGGGCCTCGTCGACGAGGACCATGGCGCCGTAGCGCCGGGCGACGGCAACGATGCCGGCGAGATCGCCATAGTCGCCGTCGGAGCTGTAGACGCCCTCGGCGCAGACGACGATGCGCTTCGGGCCGTCGCGGGTGATCCCGCGCAGGATGCGCTCGAGGTCGGCCGTGTCGTTGTGCGCGAAGCCGTGGACCTCGCCGCGGGTGAGCTGGGCGCCCTCGACGAGCGACATGTGCGCGGCGGCGTCGAGGACGACATGGCCGCCGGGCTTGATGATCGCCGACAGCGTGCCGGTGTTGACGTTGTAGCCGGTGGTGAAGAGCGAGGCGCCGCGGCCGGGAAGGCCGAGGAAGTCGACGAGCGCCCGTTCGAGCTCGGCGTGCAGCAGGATGGTGCCGCCGGCGATCGGCGAGCTCGAGACGCCGAGGCCGTAGCGGTCGAGTGCGGCCTTGGCGGCGGCGATCACCTCGGGGTGGTAGCTGAGGCCGAGGTAGTTGTAGCTCGCGACGTTGATCACCGGCAGCCGCTCGCCGTCCTCGCGGACGAGGACGTTCTCGGGGCGCTGCGCCTCGTGTCGCGGCGTCTCGAAGGTGTAGCGCCCGGCAGCGATGCTGCTCTCCACCCAGGCGTTGAAGCGGTGGATCTCGCTCAGGCCCGGGTCGGCGCCGGGCATGAACATGTCGTAGCTCTGGCGGGTGAAGTCGGGCGCGGCCGTCGTCTCCTCGCTGGCCTGGCGACGACGGAGCAGGTCGCGGAGGAGCGCCTGCTTCTGGTCGGGCGAGAGGGCGGAGAGGCGATCGGCGCTCATGGCTCCGTCCCTCGGCCGAGTGCCTCGGCGAGGCGGCCGATGCCGGCGAGGCTCGCCATGCTCTCCGCCTGCGGGATGCCGAAGTCGATCATGCAGGCGATCTCGGTGGCACCGGCCCGGACAAAGTCCCGCGCCCGCCCGAGGCAGGTCTCGAACGAGCCGAAGAGCGTGCTTCTCTGCCAGTATCGCTCGAAGATGACCTCCTCGAGCATCTCCTGGCTGGCGCCGGGCGCGACCCGCAGGCCGTCGACGGTCTGCTTCCACAGGCTCTGGACCGAGCGCATGTAGCCGATGAACGGATCGCGGACCGCCGCGCGCGCGGCCTCGTCGGTCGCGCCGACGCAGGTCTGGACCATGAGCGTGACCGCGCCGGCGTCGGGGTCGTGCCCGGCGCGGGCGCGCGCCTCCCGGTAGAGGCGGACGCGGGCGGCGAACTCGTCCACCGTCTGGATCAGGAGCGCGGTCAGCACGTTGAGGCCGAGCTCGCCGGCGCGGACGAAGCTCGCATCGTTCGCCGAGGTGGCGATCCAGACGCCGGGCTCCGGCTGGAGCGGCCGCGGGTAGAGGCGGATCCGGGCCTCCTCCCCGCGGCCGTTCGTCCGCGCCACCGCCTCGCCGCGCCAGAGGCGGCGGACGGTGTCGAGCCGGCGGAAGACCTCGGCCCAGCGTTCGTCGTAGGCGTCGGGGGCGAGGACGTAGTCGTTGGGGTTCCAGCCGGGGACGACGCCGATGTCGACCCGGCCGCCCGAGAGATTGTCCACGACCGCCCATTCCTCGGCCACGCGGATCGGGTCGTGGAGCGGAAGCACGACGCTGCCGGAGCGGATGCGAAGCCGGCGCGTCGAGGCGGCGACGGCGGCGGCGAGGACCGAGGGGTTGGGGAAGAGGCCGCCGACCGGATGGAAATGCCGCTCGGGGATCCACACCGCCTCGAAGCCGGCGCGGTCGGCATACTGCACCGCGCTGTCGAAGAGCCGGTAACGGTCGGT
>CAZEGY010000244.1:0-5620 GCA_964511815.1 uncultured Rhodovulum sp. | reverse complement strand
CCCCGACGAACTCGCGATCGGCCAGGAGCAGGCGGATGCTCGAGGCCGGGAACCGGGCGAGACAGCGCCGGACGAGGTCGATCCGGACGCGGGTGTGGCCGTTGCCGGCGCCGGGCAGCAGCGTCCACAGGAGCGGGACCCGGAAGCGGCGGGTGACGACGGCGAGCACGAGGAAGTCGACCTCGCGCCCCCCGATCGCCCACGCCGGGACCGGCTTCCTCTTCAACTACGCATGGTGGGCCGACAACCGCGACGAGCTCGACGCCCGCTTCCAGTCCTGGCTCGGGCAGTAGGCCCCTCGGGGGCGGGCCGCCGGCCCGCCTTCCCCCGCTCGCACGGCTTCCCGCTTCAGCCTTCGCGGCCGGCGCGCATCTCCTGCCAGCGGATCACCGCGTTGGCGCCGAGCCAGGCGATCGGCTCGGGCGGCAGGCGCGCCGGCCGGGGCTGGTCCATGTAGCGCGTCAGGTCGTCGGAGCGGTGGCCGGTGGCGAGGTCGGCGGCCATCATCCCGGCGAGGGTGCTCTTCACCGTGCCGAGACCATTCTCGCAGCAGGCGGAGAAGACCCCGGGCTCGACCTCGCCGAAGGCCGGGACGTGGTTCAGGCTGAGGCAGAGCCGTCCCGCCCAGCTGTTCTCGAACCGAAGCCCCGCCAGGTCCGGGAAGCGCGCGTCGAAGGAGCGGCGCTGCTGGCCGGCGACGGCGGCGACGCGCTTCTCGGAGACCGCTACTCCGGGGTCGTAGGTGAACCGGGTGCGGATGACGATGCGGGCGCCGTCCGGCCCGGCGACCTTGCGCACCGTCGCCCCCATCGGGTCGGCGGGGAGGAGGCCCCAGCGATCGCGGCCGGCCTTCGCGGGGTCGAAGGGGGCGGTCATCGAGGCGTAGGTGAAGACGTGCATCAGCCGGCCGCGGAAATGGCCGAACTCCTGCACGAGGCCGTTGACGCCGAGGATGACCTTCGGGGCGGTGACGCTGCCGCGGGGGGTCCGGGCGGTCCAGTCGCCGCCCCAGCTGGAGAGCTCGGTGACCGGGGAGTTCTCGTAGAGGGCGATCTTCGGAGCGAGGCCGGCGGCGAGGCTGCGGATGTAGTCGGCCGGCTGGATGAGGACCGCGCCGGGGGTGTAGAGGCCGCCGCGGTAGTAGTCGCTGCCGGTGATCTCGCGCATCTCGGCGGCGTCGATGCGACGGAGGGGTTCGCCGATCGTCTCGAGCGAGGCGGCGAAGCCGGCGTTGAGCCGGTCGCCGCGCTCGCTGGCGGCGGCGTTGATCTTGCCGCACGGGTCGAAGGTCGCCTGCGGCATGGCGTATTCGGCGGCGGCCTCCCGGGCGAAGTCGATGGCGAGCCGGTTCTGCGCCATCTCCAGCACCGTGCCGCCCGCGCTGCCGGCGGAGTATTCGCCCGACGAGAGATTGTGCGGCACGTCGATCATGAAGCCGGAGTTCCGGCCCGCCGGCCCCTGCGCGAGCTCGCGGGCGTCGACGACGGCGATGCGGTCGCCCGGGCGCGCCTGCGTCAGGCGGCGGGCAGCGGAGAGGCCGGCGAAGCCGGCGCCGATCACGAGCCAGTCGGCGGTCTCGTCGGTCTCCAGCGCGCGCACCGGCAGGGTGCGGCGGGAGATCGCCTCCCAACCGGAACGTCCCGTGTCGACGGGCAGGCGCTTGACGGTATGGCGGGTCATAGGAGCTCCGTTCGCGATCGTGGCACCCGGGTCTTCCGCCGCGCGGCAGCGCCGCGCGGCGGGTTCCTCGGCCGGGGCGCGCCCGGACCGAGGGGCGTCGGGTCCGGCCCGTCCGTCTGCGGTCCGCGCGCGACCGGGGACGCGAGGACTGGTGGCTGTCACCGAACGGGCTCGGCGACCGGCTGCGTCGCTGCGGCCACCTCGCGCTTCAGCGTCGCGACCACCTCGGCGAGCCGCGCCCCGTCTTCCGCGCCGAGCGGGAGAAGCGGCAGCCGCGGATTGCCGGCGGCGAGGCCGATCAGCTCGGCGCCATGCTTGATCTTCTGCACGAAGTTGCCTTCGTCGAGAAGGTTCATCAGCGGCATCATCGCCGCCATGATCCTGCGGCCCTTCGCGAAGTCGCCTTCGACGACACAGGCCTCGTAGAGCGCGATGTGCTCGGCGGGGAGGAAGTTCGATCCCGCGCAGACCCAGCTCGGCGCGCCCCAGGCGAAGAACTCGAGCGCGAGGTCGTCCCAGCCGCAGGAGAGCGAAATGTTCGGGAAGCGACGGGCGAGCGTGTGGAGCTGGTTGAGGTCGCCCGAGCTCTCCTTGATGGCGATGACGTTCTTCGACGTCGAGACGCGGGTGAAATAGTCCTCGCCCATCGAGACGCCCATCCGGCCCGGGTAGTTGTAGAGCATGATCGGCAGGCCGGCGGCCTTGTCGATCGCGAGCGCGTGGGCGGCGTTCTCCTCCTCGCTCGGCACGGCGTAGGGGGGCGAGGCGACGAGGATGGCGTCGGCGCCGATCTCGCGGGCATGGACGGCGTAGGCGATCGAGTCCTCGGTGCGGATGGCGCCGGTGCCGACGATGAGCGGCAGGCGGGTGCCGATCACCTCCCTAGCGTAGGCGGCGAGGTCGGTCCGCTCCTGCGCGGTGTGGGCGTAGTATTCCCCGGTCGAGCCCGCGATGATGATGCCGTGGACGCCGCTCGCGATCAGGTGTTCGAGCACGGCGGCGAAGGCCGCGCGGTCGATCTCGCCGTTGGCGTCGAGCGGGGTGATGGCAGGGGTGTAGATGCCTTCGAATTTCATGGACGTTCCTCCTTGTCCGGTTATTCGACGCCGGCCTTCCACTCGCGGAAGGCGAGCGTCGCCCTGGCGCCGATCAGGGTCAGCGGTTGCGGCGGGAGCGCCTGCGGGTGGTCGAAGGCGCGGTAGATGCGGGTGAGGTCGGACTCGACGCCCGCCAGCGTCTCGGCGGCGGCGAGGCCGGAGGCGGTGGCGTTCGAGGCGCCGAGGCCGTTGCAGCCGACGGCGGCGAGGATGCCGGGCTCGACCTCGCCGAAGGCGGGGACGCCGTTGCGGGTCAGCGCCATCGCGCCGCCCCAGCAATACTGCATCGCGGTGCCGGCGAGCGACGGAAAGCGGTGGGCGAACTTGGCGTCGTGGACGGCGCCGGCGCGGCGGAGCGTGCCCTCGCCGACGTCGAGGCCGGGGTTGTAGGTGTAGCGCGAGCGGACGAGCAGGCGGTCGCCATCCTCGCCCCGGACGCGGCGCAGGGTCGTGCCCATCGGCGAGGCGGGGGTCGCGGCCCAGGACCGCTCGCCGCCGAGGCGGGACGGCGCGAAGGGCTCGGTCATCGAGGCGTAGGTGTAGACGTGGAGCAGCCGACCGCGGAAGAAGCCGAAGCGCTCGGCATAGCCGTTGTTGGCGAGGACGACGCGGGGGCTCTCGACCGAGCCCGCGGGCGTGCGGACGAGCCAGCCCGCGCCCTTGCGCTCGAACGAAAGGGCAGGGGAGTTCTCGAAGAGGCGCACCGGCGGCGCCAGGCTGTCGGCGATGGCCCGGACGTAGGCCGCGGGCTGCACGATGACGGTGCCCGGCATGTAGATGCCCGAGGTGAAGGCCTGCGAGCCGGTCACGGCGGCCACCGCCGCGGCGTCGCGCATGGTGTGGGCCTCGCCGAGGCGGTCGAGCTGGGCGGCGTAGGCGGCGAGGTGCCGGTCGCCGTCCGGCGACAGCGCGAGGTTGTAGCGGCCGCAGGGGTCGAGCACGTCGCGGTCGAGGCCGCGCACGGCGGCGAGCTCGGTCGCGAAGGTGACGGCGCGGCGCTGCAAGGCGATGTGGTCGCGGCTCTTCTGGAGCGCCGTGCCGCCGTAGTCCTCCGAGGAGACCTCGTGGGGCAGGTCGATGATGAAGCCGGAGTTGCGCCCGGCCGGGCCGTTGCCGACGACGCCGGCCTCGAGCACGACGACGCGGAGGCTCGGGTCGAGCTGCGCGAGGCGGCGGGCGGCGGAGAGGCCGGCGAAGCCGGCGCCGATCACGGTGACGTCCGCCGTGAGCGCCGCGTCGAGCGGCGGGGTGCCGGGGCGGGGCGGCAGGAGCGCCACCCAGCCGCAGACCCCCGGGCTTTCCGGGAGCTGCGACGCCTCGAAGACGCGGGCGGCGTTCACGCCGGCACCGCCTCGCGCTCGCGGGCGACGAGCTCGCCGAGGGCGGCGCGGAGGGTTTCGAGCTTGTCGTCGTCGAGCGCCCGGAGCGGGCGGCGCGGGGTGCCGGCGCCGTGCCCGGTGATCTCGGCGGCGGCGTAGACCGACGGCACGTAGTCGCCCTGCCAGATCAGGTTCATCGCCGGCTCCAGCGCCCGCCAGATCTCGCGGGCGTCGTCCCAGCGGCGCTCCTTCGCGGCCCTGACCAGCGCGACGCAGGTCCGGGGGGCGAAGTTGGCCCCGCCCCAGATCAGGCCGGCGGCGCCGGCGAGGAGGGCGTAGGGCATCAGCGGGTCGGCGCCGTTCATCACCGGGAGGCCGGTGCGGATCAGGTCGGCCTGCCGGGCGAGGTCGCCGGAGGAGTCCTTCACCGTGGCGAAGTTCGGGATCTCGCAGAGGCGGCGGAGGAGGTCGGGCGAGATGCCGACGCCGACCGCGTGGGGGACGTTGTAGCCGATGATCGGCAGGCCGCCCTCGGCGGCGGCGGCGTAGAAGGCGAGGACGCCCGCGTCGTCGGTCGGGCCCTCGAAGAACGGCGGCAGCACCATGACGCCGTCGGCGCCGTGGTCGGCGGCGTGGCGGGTGCGGGCGACGACGTCCTCGACCATCAGCGCCGAGGTCTGCACGATCACCCTGGCGCGGCCGTCGACGATCCGCGCGCCGCGGGCGACGAGGGCGTCGGACTCCTCGCGCGCGAGATAGACGTGCATGCCGGTCCCGGAGGAGAGGACGAAGCCGTCGACGCCGGCGGCGAGGTAGGACTCGAGGTGATGCTCGAGTCGGCCGAAGTCGATCCGGCCGGAGGCGTCGAAGGGGGTGGTGACGGCGAGGTTGAGGCCGGGGAAGGCGAAGGCGGTCATGGGGAACCCCTGCGAGCGCTGCCTCGTCTCGCGCGCGAGACAAGGCTTAAGTTGCTGATGTTGCTAGATATTCGTTCGCGCGTTAACCGTCTGGAAAGGTGCGTCTCTCAGAGGCTTTCGGCGCCGGAGAGGTCGAGCCAGATGGTCTTGAGCTGGGTGTACTGGTCGTGGGCGTGGACGGAGTTGTCGCGCCCGCCGAAGCCCGACTGGCGGTAGCCGCCGAAGGGCGTGGTGATGTCGCCCTCGCCGAAGGAGTTCACCGTGACCGTGCCGGCGCGGAGCGCGCGGGCGGCGCGCATGGCGCGGGCGCCGTTGGCGGTGAACACCGAGGCCGCGAGGCCGTAGTCGGTGTCGTTGGCGATCTCGACGGCCTCCCGGAGGCTGTCGACGGGGATGACCGCGAGGATCGGGCCGAAGATCTCCTCGCGCGCCGGGCGTTCGTCGTTGCCGGCGACCTCGATGATCGTCGGGTGGACGTAGCGGCCGTCGGTGACCTCGCCGCCGTGCAGCACCGTCTCGCCGTTGCCGAGGAAGGAGCGGACCTTCTGGAAATGCTCCTCGGAGACCAGCGGGCCGACGCGGCTCGCGGGGTCGAGCGGGTCGCCGA
>CAZEGY010000243.1:0-5626 GCA_964511815.1 uncultured Rhodovulum sp. | reverse complement strand
GTCCGCGCCGACCCTGGCGACGACCTCGTACTCGCTCTCCGGGATCGGCTCCTTGCTGCTCGTCGTCCATTCGATCGCGTCCACCGCCTCGCCGGCGAGGCCGGGGAAGCGCACGACCGGGGTGAACCAGGCCTCCTGGGCCTCGGGGCGCCAGATCGAGGTCACGATCTCGACGTCCTCGGCCTCGAGCGCGAAGGGGACGTCCTCGGCCTCGACGGTCACCTGGAAGCTCGAATGCGCGCTGCCGCCCGAGTTCGTCGCCGTCACCGTCACCGTCGCCTGCACCGCGCTGTCGGTCGGGATGCTGACGACGCCGCTCCCGGCGTCGATCGTCGCCCCGGCGCCGGTGACCGCGAAGCGCAGGGCCTCGCCGGTGAAGTCCGCCCCCGCCGCCACGGTCTGGACGCCGCTGTCGAGGTCGAAGATCTCCTCGTGGAGCCCGCCCTTCGCCACCGGCGGCGCGTAGGTGATCGAGAGCGCCGCGGTCACGATCTCGGCACTGCCGCCCGCGTTCGTCGCCCGGACCCGCGCCGAGAGGCTCCTGCCGTCGTCGGCCGCCACGGGCGTGTAGCTCGGGCCGGTCGCACCGGCGATGGCCGTGCCGTCCCGCAGCCACTCGACGCTCGTCGCCGGCGCGGGAACCCCGCTCCAGCTGCCGGCCGAGACCGTCACCGGCTCGCCGATCCGCCCGGTGCCGGCGAGGACCGGGGCGAGGACGAGGAGCGGCGGGACGATCCGCGCCGCCACCGTCGCGGTGAAGGAGGCCTCGGCGCTGCCGCCCGAGTTCGTCGCCGTCACCGTCACCGTCACGCTGCCGGCCTCCGTCGCCGGGACGCTGACCCGGCCGTCCGCGTCGACGATGGCGCCGCCGCCCGCGACCGCGAAGACGAGCGCGTGGCCCTCGAAGGCCGCGGCCGCCTCGACGATGGCGGGCGCGTCGCCGACGAAGAGCCCGAGGTCGGCGAGCGGCGCCACCACCGCCGGCGCGGCGTGGACGATCGTGAGCGCCGCGGCCTCGGCCGAGGCCGCGCCGGCGGCGTTGGTCGCCGTCACCCGCGCGGCGAGGCTCCTGCCGTCATCGGCCGCGCCCGGCGTGTAGCTCGTGCCGGCGGCGCCATCGACGACGGCGCCGTCGAGGAGCCAGGCGATGGCGAGCTCGGGCGCCGGCACCCCGGCCCAGGTCCCGGGATCGAGGGCGACGGCGGTGCCGACGACGCCCTTGCCCGCGGGCACTTCCCCGGGCGCCCTCCCGAACGCCCCGGCGAGCGCCGGCTGCCGCTCGCATACGGGCGGGACCGCGCGCACGGTCGCCGCGAAGGAAGCCGAGGCGCTGCCGCCGGAGTTCGTTGCCGTCACCGTGATCCGTTCGCCGTCAATGATCTGTTCGGTGGCGATGGTCACGACCCCGCTCGCGGAGTCAATCGTCGCGCCCGTCCCGTTCACGGCGAACGTGAGGCCTGCGCCGGCGAAGGCCGCCGCCGCATCGACCGCGACCGGCGCGGCGCCGGCGTCGGCGGCAACGTCGGCGAGCGCCGCCACCACCGTCGGCGCGGCGTGGACGATGGCGAGCGCCGCGGTCCCGGCCTCGGCCGTGCCGGTGGCGTTGGTCGCCGTCACCCGCGCCGCGAGGGCCTTGCCCTCGTCCGCCGCGACCGGCGTGTAGCTCGGGCCCGTCGCACCCTCGACGACCGCCCCGTCGAGGAGCCAGGCGATGGCGAGCTCGGGCGCCGGCGCCCCGTCCCAGATCCCGGGATCGAGGACGACGGGGACGCCGACCATCGCCGTCGGCGCCAGCGCCGGGGCGGTGACGAGGACGGGTGCCCGTCCGGCCTCGAGCGCGGCCACGGTCAGGCGGAAGCGGCCCGTCGCATCGCCCGCGCCGTTCGTCGCGGTCACGACGACGGTGACACCCGCGAGCAGCCGGTCGGTATCGATGGAGAGACGGCCGGTCGCGGGATCGATCGCGACCCCCTCGCCGGCAACCTCGAAGCTCAGCCGCGAGGCGGCGGAATCCGATCCGTCCAAGGCGGTTCTCCTGTACGGGGGAGGTCCGCCCGGCGCGGGGGAAGCACGGCCGGCCCGGGCGTGCCCGCGCCGCGCCGCCGGAAGGCAAACGCCGAGGTCCTCCCGGTTTATGTCGAAGCCGGACTTATATCGGTGGCGGCGCGAAGTTGCCCGGCTCCCCGGAGGGCCGTCCGCCGGCCCCTCGCCCGACGCGCTCACCATGATGCGCCGGGCGACCTCGTCAGGCCCCGGCCCTTCGGTCTATGATCGGCCCCATGCAACGGACGAAAGACAGCACCCCGGACGACACGACGGGCGCCCGGGAGGTGTTTCCCGTTCGCTTCCTGCCCCTTCTCCTCTCCCTGGCCCTCGCCGCCGGCGCCGCGATGGCGGCGGAGACCGCCCCGCCCGCGCGGCCGGCGGCAGCCACGACCGGAGCCGAAGCCCCGCCGGCTCCCCCCGATCCCGCCGCCCTCGCCCTCTTCGCCATGCCCACGGTCACCGCCGACATCCGTCGCGCCTTCGCCGCCGCCGATGCCGGCGACGTCGCCGGCGCCGCCGCCCTCCTCGACCGCGACCTCGCCGCCCACCCGGGGCTCGCCGGCCTCCACGCCGCCCGCGCCGGAGTGGCGATGCTCGAGGGGGACCCCGAAGCCGCCCTCGACCATCTCGCCGCCGCCGCCGCCACGCGGGGCCCAGGGGCCCTCCCCGACCCCGCCGCCGTCGCCGGCGACCCGGTCTTCGCCGCCCTCGCCGCCGATCCCGCCCTCGCGCCGCGCCTCGCCGCCATCGCGACGACCCCCCCTGCCCCGCCACCGGCGCCGGTGCCCGCGGCGATCGCCGGCGGCCCCGGCTCCCTCACGGCCCCCGTCACCGCCGCCAACACCGCCTGGAGCCCCGCGGCCGAGCGCCTCGAGGCCGCCTTCGCCCCGCCAGAAGGCGAGCCCGGGCCCGTCCTCCCCGCCCGGCCGAAGACCGCCGCCCTCGACATCCTCCGCGAGCACTGGAAGCGCGGCCGCGCCGCCGGCAACGCCGGCGACCTCTACGACAACCGCGATCGCGGCCACTCGGCGCTGAAGCCCGAGGCCTTCCCCCAGCTCGCCCACGTCGCCTATTCCCCCGAGGCACGAGGCGCCGAGCTCGACTACGGCCTCCAGGACGAGCTCCTCTTCGACCGCCCGACCCTGGGCAACTCCTCGACCGCGGTGACCGGCGGCGTCCTGTGGCGGAGCCTGCCCCGCCTCGCGATGACGCAAGCCGACGGCACCGGCCCCCTCCGCCTCTGGCAGAACGCCGAGGCGAACGCCCTCTACGTCTATCCCGCCCACAAGGACTGGACGCGCGACCGCGGCGACCTCTTCCCCGCCAACACCCCCTACATCCTCGTCAGCCACGGCTCCTCGGGCTCGGACAAGCCCTTCCTCGAGGCCCTCGCCCTCACCTACGCCGCCTTCCGCCCCGACACCAAGGCGCGGCTCGTCGCGGAACACCTGCTGGTGCCGACCGTGCAGATGATCTTCCGCCGCAGCCTCCAGCACGTCACCTCGCGCGAGAGCTATTTCAGCGGCGACGCCCATCCGGCGGCCTTCGAGGGCTACACGATCAACCCCGCCCGCATGGTCAGCCTCGCCAACGCCATCCGGGCCGACGCCATCCCGCCCGAGGTCCGCATCGCCGTCACCGGGGAGGAGCTCGGGGTCGAGGGCGTCGACTATTTCGGCGCGGGCCTCTCCGAGCAGCTCTTCGACACGCCTTCCGCCGTCGCCCGCATCTGGCGCTCGCAGGCGGCGACGCGGACGATGACCGTCTCGGCGGCGGAGACCCGCGACCCCAATGGCCGGCCGCTCGAGTTCCACTGGCGCCTGCTCCAGGGCGACCCGGAAAAGGTCAGGATCACCCCCTCCTCCGACGGCACCAGCGCGACGATCGCCCTCGACTGGCACGACCCCTTCCCCATCGCGGAAGACAACCCGATCGTCACGTCCCGCGTCGACATCGGCGTCTTCGCCTCGAACGGCGTTCACGACAGCGCCCCGGCGATCATCAGCTGGTACTTCCCCCCGAACGAGAAGCGCCGCACCGAGCGGAGCGCGGGCGGCACCCTGCGTACCGCCGCGATCGACCGCACCAACCCCGACAAGGCCTATGCCGACCCGATCCTCGCCCCCCGCGCCGACTGGCGCGACGACTTCGCCCGGGACGCCGGCGGCACCCTCCTCGGCTGGACGCGGGTGCGCGGCGACCAACCCCCTCAGTCCTTCGACGCCGCCGGCCGGCGCCTGCCCGACCCCGCGAACCCCGCCACCGCGGTCGCGGTCGCCTATCCGCTGTCGCGCACCGCGGACGGCCGGCTCGTGGTCGAGGAGGTCGACGCCGCCCCCTTCTGAAGCACCGGCCGGCCGCGCCGCTCGCTGCGTCGCAGCATGTAGCCATCCCCCCGGCCGCGCCTTATAGAAGACCGATCGACCGAGGAGCCCGCATGAGCCCCGACGCCCCCACGCCACCCGTCTCGCCACCCGTCTCGCCGGCCGTCTCCCCCCCCGTCTCCGTGGTGATCCCGGCCTACAACCGGGTCGCGACCATCGGCGCGGCGATCGAGAGCGTGCTGCGCCAGACATGGGAAGACTTCGAGCTCCTCGTCGTCGACGACGGCTCGACCGACGGCACCCTCGCGGCCGCGCGGGCGATCGCCGACCCGCGCCTGCGCGTCATCGCCGCCCCCCACAACCTGGGCGCGGCCGGGGCACGCAACCTCGGGGTCGCCAAGGCGCGCGGCACCTGGATCGCCTTCCAGGACAGCGACGACGAATGGCTGCCCGAGAAACTCGCCAGGCAGATGGCCCGCCTCGCCACCCGCCCCGCCGGCAGCGACGACTGGGTCGGCGCCTACTGCGGCCTCCTGACCGTCGGCGGGCTCGACGCCCGCCCGGGCGAGCGCACCGAGATCCGCTACGTGCCGGCTCCGTCGGTGAAGCCCGCGGAGGGCGACATCGTCGAGCCGCTGCTCCAGCGCAACATGATCTCGACCCAGACACTCGTCGTCCGCCGCGACCTCTTCCTCGCCCTCGGCGGCTTCGACGAGGATCTGACCCCGATCGAGGACTGGGACTTCGCGCTCCGCCTCGCGCGGAGGGGTCCGGTCGCCTTCGTCGACGAGCCGCTCGTGCACCAGCGCTTCTCGCCGAACTCGATCACCCGTCAGCTCGGGCGCCGCCACGACTCCCGCCGGCGCCTCGTCGCCAAGCACATGGACCTCTTCGCCGGCCACCCCCGTCTGCTGGCGCGGCAGTACTACATCCTGGCGAGCGACAACCGGAAGGCGGGCGACCTCGTCGCGGCGCGGCGCTGTCTCGCGCTCGCCCGGAAGACCCATCCCGCCAGCCCGCAACCCTGGGCGATGTCGCTCTACGTGGCCGGCCTCAGCCTGCTCGCCCCGTTCCGCAAGACCCCGTTCCGCAAGACCCCGGGCCCGGGCGACGGTGCTCAGGCGTAGACGCCATCCCGCCCCGCGAGCAGCGCGTCGAAATAGGCGATGGTCTTCTTCAGCCCCTCCTCGAGGGCGACCGTCGGCTCCCAGCCGAGCATCGCCTTGGCGCGGGCGATGTCGGGCTGGCGCTGGGTC
>CAZEGY010000242.1:0-5661 GCA_964511815.1 uncultured Rhodovulum sp. | reverse complement strand
CGGCGCGGGCGCGGACCTCGGCGCCGAAGTAGTCGCGGAAGCCCTTGGGGGTCTCCGCGCGGGGGCGGCGGGGCTTCTTCGCTTTGTCCTTGGCCATGGAAGTCCGGGGGCTCGCGGGTTCGGGCGTCCTCCTACGCGCGGAGGCGGCGGAGGGCAAGTCAGGCGAGGGCGACGAAGCGGCCGCGGTGGAAGACGAGGGGGGCGAGGTCGGCGTCGACGAGGCGGAGGACCTCGCCGACGACGATCAGGTGGTCGCCGCCCTCGTGGGCGGCGTCGTGGCGGCACTCGAAGCGGGCGGTGCAGTCGGGCAGGAGCGGCGCGTCGCCGATGCCGCGGGTGTAGGCGAGGCCGGCCGGCCAGCCCTGGCCCGGCCGGGAGAACGCCTCGGCGAGGGCGCGCTGGTCGGCGGAGAGGACGTGGACGGCGAAGTGCGAGGCGGCCTCGAAGGCCGGGAAGCGGCTCGACCGGCGCGCCGGCGCCCAGAGGACGAGGGGCGGGGCGAGCGACACGCTCGAGAAGCTGTTGGCGGTGATGCCGAGCGGTCCGAGCGGGGTCGTCGTCGTCACCACGGTGACGCCGGTCGCGAAGCGCCCGAGGGCGTCGCGCAGCTCCCTCTCGTCGAATTCGGACAAGCCCCTCTCCCCGCTGGTGACCGGACGCGCCCGGACCTAGCTCGCGGGCGGGGCGCTGTCGATGCTAGAGTGCCGGCGACCCGAGGAGCCCGCCGATGCCCGACACCGACCAGCGCCTGACCGAGCTCGAGATCGCCCTCGCCCACGCCGAGCGCACCATCGAGGAGCTGAGCGACGTCGTCCGGGCGCAGGTCGACCGCATCGCCGTGCTCGAGCGCCGGGCCGCGCTCGTCGCCACCCGCCTCGCCGCGGTCGAGGAGAGCGCCGCCCCGGCGCCGGTCGAGCGGCCGCCGCCGCACTGGTGAACGGGCGGCTCAGGCGGCGAACGGGTCGGAGGGGTAGCGGACGGCGACGAGGTAGAGCCCGTCCGGCGGGCAGACCGGGCCGCAGGCGGCGCGGCTGCGGGCGGCGAGGGCGGCGCCGACGCGGGCGGGCTCCCACGCCCCGGCGCCGACGCGCTCGAGGGTGCCGACGATGCCGCGCACCTGGTTGTGGAGGAACGACCGCGCCCGCAGGCGGAAGCGGTACTCGTGGCCGGCCGGGACCGCGACCTCGTCGATCTCGACGGCGTCCATGGTGCGGACCGGGCTCTTCGCCTGGCAGATCGACGAGCGGAAGGTGGTGAAGTCGTGGGTGCCGACGAGCGCTGCCGCCGCCGCGCGCATGGCGTCGAGATCGAGGCGGTGCCCGACCCGCCAGACAAGCCCGCGCTCGTGGACGAGCGGCGCGCGCCGGGCGACGACGCGGTAGAGGTACTCCCGCTCCACCGCCGAGAAGCGGGCGTGGAAGTCGGCGGCGACCTCGCCCGCGGCGACGACGGCGATCGGCGCCGGGCGCAGGTGGGCGTTGATCGCCGACTGGAGGCGGAACGGCTCCCAGGCCTTCGCGACGTCGACGTGGGCGACCTGGCCGAGGGCGTGGACGCCGCCGTCGGTGCGGCCGGCGCCGGTCACCGGCGGGGCCTCGGGGGCGATGCGGGCGATCGCCGCCGCGAGCGTCGCCTGCACCGAGGGGTGGGCGGCCTGCCACTGCCAGCCGACGTAGGGCTGGCCGTCGTACTCGATCTTCAGGGCGTAGCGCGGCATGGGCGGAGGCCGTAGCGTGGCGGCAGCGCCTTGCCAAGGGCGTTGCGGCCCCGCCGGCGAGCGCCTAGGTATCGGCGAGGGCGAGGGAGGTGGCGGCCGTTGGATTTCGACCGGATGACCGGCGGTCTGTTCCGCGCCCTCGAGGACACCGTCACCGACATCGGCGACACCTTTCGCGAGCCGCGCGTCCGCCTCGGGGTCACCGGGCTCAGCCGGGCCGGCAAGACGGTGTTCATCACCTCGCTCGTCGCCAACCTGCTCGAGCGCGGGCGGATGCCCCAGCTCGCGGCGGCGGCGGAGAACCGCATCCTCGCGGCCTATCTCCAGCCCCAGCCCGACCCGACGATCCCGCGCTTCGCCTTCGAGGACCACCTCGACGCGCTCTCGGGCCCCGACCCGCGGTGGCCGGAGAGCACGCGCTCGATCTCGACGCTGCGCCTGTCGCTCAGGATCGCGCCGACGGGGTTCGTCGGGGGGATGGTCGGGCCGCGGGTCGTCCACCTCGACATCGTCGACTATCCCGGCGAGTGGCTCCTCGACCTGCCGCTGATGAACCAGAGCTTCGAGGAGTGGGCGACCGCGACGATGGCGACCGCGCGCCTGCCGGCGCGGGCGCCGCACGCCGAGGCGTGGCTCTCCGAACTCTCCGCCGTCGACGCCGCCGAGGCGCTGCGCGAGCCGGTGGCCCGCAGCCTCGCGGCGGCGTTCACCGGCTATCTCGGCGCGTCGCGCGCCGCCGGCCAGTCGTCGGTGGCGCCGGGGCGCTTCCTGATGCCGGGCGACCTCGAGGGCTCGCCGGCGCTGACCTTCTCGCCGCTGGTCCGGCCGGAGCGGCGGCCGTCGGGGTCGCTGTGGCGGGCCTTCGAGCAGCGCTTCGAGGCCTACAAGCGCGTGGTGGTCGGGCCGTTCTTCCGCAACCACTTCGCCCGCCTCGACCGCCAGGTGGTGCTGATGGACGTGCTCGGGGCGCTCGCCGACGGCCCGCGCGCCGTCGAGGACCTGCGCGGGGCGATGGCCGAGATCCTCGCCTGCTTCCGGCCCGGGCCGCGGTCGTGGCTGGCGCCGATCCTCGGGCGGCGGATCGACCGCATCCTCTTCGCCGCGACCAAGGCCGACTACCTCCACCACAGCCAGCACGCCCGCCTCGCCGCCATCGCCGAGGCGCTGGTCCGCGACGCCCGGGCGCGGGCGCAGTTCTCCGGCGCCGAGACCCGGGCGCTGTCGATCGCGAGCCTGCGCGCCACCGTCGAGCAGACGGTGAGCCGCGACGGCCGCGAGATCGACGTGGTGCGCGGGCGGCTCGAGGGCGGCGGCGAGGCGGCGCTCTATCCGGGGAACCTGCCCGACGACCCGGCGGCGATCCTCGCCCCGGCCCGGCAGGGGGCGGGGGCGTGGATCGACGCGGCCTTCCGCATCACCCGCTTCGCGCCGCCGGTGCTGGCGGGGGCGGGCGAGGGATTGCCCCACATCCGGCTCGACCGGGCGGCGGAGTTCCTGGTCGGGGACAGGTTGCGGTGATGTCGAGGGCGTGTGGGAAAGCGTTGCATCCGGAAACCGTGTGGGAGGCGTCCGGCGCCCGCAGGACGGTCGCACCGGGACGGGGGACGCCATGACCGACCGCGACGAGCCCTTCGTCATCCCCGCCGACGAGCTGGCGCCGGCGACGGCCACGCCCGCCGACGCGCCGCCGCCGCCGGACGAGCTCCCGACCGGGGAGGCGATGGTCCGCGTCGCCCGGCTCGCCGGGCGGCCGCGGCGGGGCCGCGGGCTGGTCTGGGGCGTCGCCGGCAGCCTCGTCGCGCTCGTCGTCTCGGTGGCGACGTGGGACTACCTGACCGGCCTCCTCGCCCGCTACCCGACCCTCGGCAGGGTCGCGGTCGTGCTGACCGGGCTGCTCGTGCTCCTCGCCCTCGCCCACGTCGTCCGCGAGCTCTGGGCCTTCCGCCGCCTCGCCCGCATCGACGGTTTCCGCGCCGAGGCCGCGGCCGTCCACGCCAGCGCCGACCGCGACGCCGCCGCCGCCTTCTCCGAGCGCCTCGCCCGCTTCTACGCCGGGCGGCCGGAGCTGAAGTGGGAGCTCGACCGCCTCGCCGGGCAGCGCGCCGACATCCTCGACGCCGACGCCATCCTCGCGCTGACCGAGCGCGCCGCGCTCGGGCCGCTCGACGCCATCGCCCGCGCCGAGATCGAGGTCGCCGCCCGCGCCGTCGCCACCGCCACGGCGATCGTGCCGATCGCGGCGCTCGACGTGCTGGCGGCGCTGACCCAGAACGTCCGGATGATCCGCCGCATCGCCGAGATCTACGGCGCCCACGCCGGCCTCTTCGGCTCGTGGCGGCTGCTCCGCCTCGTCGCCGCCCACCTCCTCGCCACCGGCCTCGTCGCGGTCGGCGACGACATGATGGGCTCGGTCGCCGGCGGCCACGTCCTCGCGCGGCTCTCCAAGCGCTTCGGCGAGGGGGTGATGAACGGCGCCCTCACCGCCCGCGTCGGCCTCGCGGCGATGGACGTCTGCCGCCCGCTCCCCTTCGCCGCCCTGCCGCGGCCGAAGGTGTCGAACCTCGTCGGCCGGGCGCTCGCCGGCCTCTTCCAGCGCGACGCACCGGCGGCCGACGCGCGCGGCTGATCGCCGGGGTTGGGCGACCCGCGCGCGGGCGGCCCGGCCCGGGGGCCGGGTTAACGCTGCCGGGCGCTGGCGTTTGCCGGCGGCGCGCCCTGGCCCCATGCTCTGATCGGGGGCGCACGGACGTTAACCAGTTAACCTTGACGGCACCGCACGCCGCGGGTCGCGGCGGCGTGCGGGCTTTGCCTCGCGCGCGTGGCGGTGGTAGAGGGCGCGCGAGGCAGCGAGGAGGGATGCGAGTGGCCTACGAGACCGTCATCGTCGAGGTGGAGGACCACGTCGGCACCGTCCGGCTGAACCGTCCCGAGGCGCTCAACGCCCTCAACCGGCAGATCCTGCGCGAGCTCGCCGCGGCGCTCGGCGAGCTCGACGCCACGCCGCGGGTCCGGGCGATCGTGGTGACGGGCTCGGAGAAGGCCTTCGCCGCCGGCGCCGACGTCAAGGAGATGGCGCCGAAGGGCTTCTCCGAGATGTTCCTCGAGGACTACTTCACCGCGGAGTCCGAGGCGATCCTGCGCTGCCGCAAGCCGGTGATCGCCGCGGTCGCCGGCTACTGCCTCGGCGGCGGCTGCGAGCTCGCGATGACCTGCGACTTCATCATCGCCGCCGACACCGCGAAGTTCGGCCAGCCCGAGATCAACCTCGGGGTCATTCCCGGCCTCGGCGGCAGCCAGCGGCTGACGCGCTTCGTCGGCAAGTCGAAGGCGATGGAGATGATCCTGACCGGGCGCTTCATGGACGCCGCCGAGGCCGAGCGCTCGGGGCTCGTCAGCCGCGTCGTCGCGGCGAAGGACCTCCTCCGCGACGCCCACGACACCGCCGCGAAGATCGCCGAGAAGTCGCCCCTCGCCGTCCGCGCCGCCAAGGAGGCGGTGAACCGCAGCTACGAGACCACCCTGCGCGAGGGCCTGCTCTTCGAGCGCCGGCTCTTCGACGCGCTCTTCGCCACCGAGGACCAGGCCGAGGGCATGGCGGCCTTCGCCGAGAAGCGCAGCCCGCAGTTCCGCGGTCGCTGATCCGGCGGACGCGGGCGCACCGCTCAGGTCGGGGCGGGGGTGCGGCGGTAGGGCGTCGACGGCGACGAAGGTCTCGATTTCGTTGACGAGCGGCGGCTCGGCGAAGGCGTTCACGAACATCACCTTCTTGCGCTCGTGCAGCGTCTCGGTGACGACGACCTCGGACGCCGGGCCGGCGCCCTGCCCGTCGGCGAGGTGGGCGGGAGCGATGCCGAGCGTCGCGCCGCCGGTGTCGGCGGCGGCCGGCGCCGCGGCGTAGGCCGGATCGCTCCCGAAGCGGGAGCCGCCGAGGACGCAGACCGACT
>CAZEGY010000241.1:0-5702 GCA_964511815.1 uncultured Rhodovulum sp. | reverse complement strand
CCGGGCCTCGAGCGGGCGTTGACCCGGGGACCGGGGACGCTTAGGGATTGCGCTCGCCATGAAGATGACCCTGTGGAGATCCGATGAGCGGCCGTAGCGATTACCTCTTTACCTCCGAGTCGGTCTCGGAAGGGCATCCGGACAAGGTCTGCGACCGCATTTCCGACGCGGTCCTCGACGCCTTCCTCGCCGCCGAGCCGGAAGCGCGCGTCGCCTGCGAGACCTTCGCGACCACCGACCGCGTCGTCGTCGGCGGCGAGGTCCGCGGTCCCGGCGACATCCTCGCCCACGTCGAGGACATCGTCCGCGCCTGCGTCAAGGACATCGGCTACGAGCAGAAGGGCTTCCACTGGGCCAACCTGCGCGTGCACAACTACCTGCACGGCCAGTCCGAGCACATCGCCCAGGGCGTCGACGCCTCCGACGAGAAGGAGGAGGGCGCCGGCGACCAGGGGATCATGTTCGGCTACGCGACCGACGAGACCCCCGAGCTGATGCCGGCGCCGATCCACTACGCCCACGCCATGCTCCGCCGCCTCGCCGAGGTGCGCAAGGACGGGACCGAGGAGCGGCTCGGCCCCGACGCCAAGAGCCAGCTCACCCTGCGCTACGCCGCCGGCAAGCCCGTCGAGGTCGCGAGCCTCGTGCTCTCGACCCAGCACATCGACGAGGACATGACCTCGGCCGACGTGCGCGAGATGGTCGAGCCCTACATCCGCGAGGTCCTGCCCGAGGGCTGGCTGACCGCGGCGACGGTGTGGCACGTCAATCCGACCGGCAAGTTCTGCATCGGCGGCCCCGACGGCGACGCCGGCCTGACCGGGCGCAAGATCATCGTCGACACCTACGGCGGCGCCGCCCCGCACGGCGGCGGCGCCTTCTCGGGCAAGGACCCGACCAAGGTCGACCGCTCGGCCGCCTATGCCGCGCGCTACCTCGCCAAGAACGTGGTGGCGGCGGGGCTCGCCCAGCGCTGCGTGCTCCAGCTCTCCTACGCGATCGGCGTCGCGCGGCCGCTGTCGATCTACGTCGACACCTTCGGGACCGGAACGGTCGACGAAGCGGCGATCGAGAGGGCGGTGGCCGAGGTGATGGACCTGACGCCGAAGGGCATCCGCACCCATCTCGGCCTCAACCGGCCGATCTACCAGCGGACCTCGGCCTACGGCCACTTCGGCCGGGCGCCCGACAACGACGGCGGCTTCTCGTGGGAGCGGACCGACCTCGCCGAGGCGCTCGCCAAGGCCGTCTGAGCCGGCCGTCCCGGTGATGACCGAGCGCGACGGCGCCCCGCCGGCGCCGTGGCGCAACCTCTACGGCCGCCGCCACGGCAAGAAGCTGAAGCCGAACCAGCGGCGGCTGCTCGACGAGCTCCTGCCCGCCCTCGCGGTGCCCGGCGTCGCGCCCGCCGACAACCCCGGACGCCGGCCGCTCGACCCGGCGACGCTCTTCGAGGGCCGGCCGGGCGAGGGTCGGCCGCGCGAGATCTGGCTCGAGATCGGCTTCGGCGCCGGCGAGCATCTCGTCGCCCAGGCCGCCGCCAACCCCGGGGTCGGGCTCGTCGGCTGCGAGCCCTTCGTCAACGGCGTCGCGATGGCCCTCCGCCGGATCGAGGAGGCCGGCGTCGGCAACGTCCGGCTCCACCCCGGCGACGCCCGCGACCTGATCGAGATCCTCGCGCCCGCCGCGCTCGCCCGGGTGTTCCTGCTCTACCCGGACCCGTGGCCGAAGGCGCGTCACCACCGGCGGCGGTTCATGAACCCCGAGAACCTCGCGCTCCTCGCCCCGGCGATGCGCGCCGGCGCCATCCTCCGCGTCGCGACCGACATCCCCGAGTATGCCGACCACGCCCGCGCGGCGGGCGCCGCGGCGCCGGGGTTCCGCGAGGTGACGACCGATCCCCTGCGGCCGTGGCCGGACTGGCCGGGCACCCGCTACGAGGCCAAGGCGCTCGCCGCCGGGCGGACGCCGCAGTACCTCACCTTCGAGCGCCGTTCCTGACGCGCCAGCGCCGCATGGACCCCGGCGCGGCGATCCCGTAAAGACGGCCGGAAACGGCGAGGGAGACGAGGGATGGCGGGGCACGGACCGGCGAAGCCGATGCGCGCGGAGGCGGCCGGGCCGCTTCGCGGTGCCGCGGAGGTCCCGGGCGACAAGTCGGTGTCGCACCGGGCGCTGATCCTCGGGGCGCTCGCCGTCGGCGAGACCCGGATCACCGGCCTGCTCGAGGGCCAGGACGTGCTCGACACCGGCAAGGCGATGCAGGCGTTCGGCGCCGACATCGAGCGCACCGGTCCCGGCGAATGGCGGGTGAACGGCGTCGGGGTCGGCGGCTTCCAGGAGCCCGGGGACGTCATCGACCACGGCAACGCCGGCACCGGCGTCCGCCTCGTCATGGGCGCGATGGCGACGACCGACATCACCGCGACCTTCACCGGCGACGCGAGCCTGCGCGCCCGGCCGATGGGCCGGATCACCGACCCGCTCGCCCTCTTCGGCGCCGAGGCGCGCGGGCGGCGGGGCGGGCGGCTGCCGATCACCCTCACCGGCGCGGCGAACCCGGCGCCGGTCACCTACACGACGCCGATGCCCTCGGCGCAGGTGAAGTCCGCGGTCCTGCTCGCCGGGCTCAACGCCCCGGGCGAGACGGTGGTGATCGAGGCGGAGGCGACGCGCGACCACACCGAGCGGATGCTCGGGGGCTTCGGCGCCAGGGTGACGACCGAGGAGACGAGCGAGGGCCGCGTCATCACCCTCGTCGGCCAGCCCGACCTCCGCCCGCAGGCGATCGCCGTGCCGCGCGACCCGAGCTCGGCGGCGTTCCCGGTCGCCGCGGCGCTGCTCGTCGAGGGCTCGGAGGTGCTCCTGCCCGGGATCGGCCTCAACCCGACGCGGGCGGGCTTCTACGACACCCTCGTCGACATGGGCGCCGACATCGCCTTCGAGAACCGCCGGACCGAGGGCGGCGAGCCGGTCGCCGACCTCAGGGTGCGCTTCGGCGCGTTGCAGGGGATCGAGGTGCCGCCCGAGCGCGCCGCGTCGATGATCGACGAGTACCCCGTCCTCGCCGCCCTCGCCGCGACCGCCGAGGGCGCGACGGTGATGCGCGGCATCAAGGAGCTGCGCGTCAAGGAGTGCGACCGCATCGACGCCATGGTCCGCGGGCTCGAGGCCTGCGGCGTCGGGGTCGAGGAGGGTGCGGATTACATGATCGTCCACGGCCGCGGCCCGGGCAGCGTCGCCGGCGGGGCGACGGTCGCGAGCCGGCTCGACCACCGCATCGCGATGAGCTTCCTCTGCCTCGGCCTCGCGGCGAAGGCGCCGGTGACGGTCGACGACGGCGGCCCGATCGCCACGAGCTTTCCGGGGTTCGTCGCGCTGATGCGCGGCCTGGGAGCGCGTCTCGGCGAGGGCTGACCGGACATCGAGGGGGCGATGGACACGGGTGAGAACAGGCTGCTTTCCTTTCCGAACTCGCCCTATGGGCGGATCGCACGGGTGCTCGTCGATGAGTGGCGGCTTCCGGTCCGCGAAGAGATGGTGCCCTTCGCGGCGCCGGAGCGGGTGGCGTCGCTGAACCCGCTCGGCCAGGTGCCCGTGCTCGTCCTCGACGGCGCGGCCATCTTTCCTGCGCTCCCCGTGTTCGAGCGCCTGTGGAGCCTCGCCGGCGAGCCGGCGGACGCCTATGATCCCGCGCGCGAGCGCCAGGTGCTGACGACGGTGCTCGGGGCCGGCGACGCGCTCGTCGGCGCGCTCTACCAGCGGTGGGCGGGCCTCGCGCCCGAGGGGCCGAACAACCTCGGCTTCGATCCGGCGGCGCGCAACTTCGAGCGGGTCGAGGCGGTGCTCGACTGGCTCGCCGACGGGCGGCTCCGCGAGGGATTGACCGTCGTTGGTGCCACGCTCGCCTCGTTCCTGCTCTGGTCCGACGCCCGCGGCGGGCCCGCCTGGTGGGGCCGCCCCGGGCTGGAGGCGCTGGTGGCGGCGCTCGACGAGCGCGCGAGCTTCCGCCGGACGCGCCCGCAGCTCTGGCGCCCGGGGGAGGTGCAATGATCTTCACGGTGGCGATCGACGGGCCGGCGGCGTCGGGCAAGGGGACGATCGGGCGGGCGCTGGCGCGGCATTTCGGCTTCGCCCACCTCGACACCGGGCTCCTCTACCGGGCGGTGGGCGTGCAGGCGCTCGAGGACGGGCGCGGGGTGCTCGACCCGCACTGGGCGGCCGAGATCGCCCGGCGGCTGGTGCCCGAGGCGCTGGAGCGGCCGGACCTGCGCTCGGCGCGCGCCGGGCAGGCGGCCTCGAAGGTGGCGGCGCTCGCCGAGGTGCGGGCCGCGCTCCTCGACTTCCAGCGGCGCTTCGCCCGCCGCGAGGGCGGGGCGGTGCTCGACGGGCGCGACATCGGCACGGTGATCTGCCCCGAGGCGGAGGCGAAGCTCTTCGTCGTCGCCTCCGACGCGGCGCGGGCGGCGCGGCGGCAGGCCGAGCTCGGGGCGGAGAGCTTCGAGGCGGTACTCGCCGACCTGCGGGCGCGAGACGCCCGCGACGCGACGCGCGACGTGGCGCCGATGGTGGTGGCGGCGGATGCGCTCTTGCTCGACACGACGGATCTCTCTATAGACGCGGCCGTCGCCGAGGCCGTCGCGTACGTGGAGAGCCGATTTCGCTGAGGGAGGGGGGTTGAGCCCCGCTCCCGCGCTCGCCATTTCGAGACGATCGGAAGAACCCGAGGTTAAAGACCGGCGGAGCCAACCGCCCGGCCAGCAACATGAACCGGAGAACTTGATGCCAGCTGCGGCAACCATGGACGACTTCGAGGCCCTCCTGAACGAGAGCTTCGAGCTGGAGACCCCCGAGGAGGGGACGGTCGTAAAGGGCACCGTGCTCGCGATCGAGGCCGGACAGGCCATCATCGACATCGGCTACAAGATGGAAGGCCGGGTCGACCTCAAGGAATTCACTCCCCCGGGCAAGGACCCCGAGATCGCCGTCGGCGACATCGTCGAGGTCTATCTCGACCGGGTCGAGAACGCCCGCGGCGAGGCGGTGCTGAGCCGGGAGAAGGCGCGGCGCGAGGAGGCGTGGGATCGCCTCGAGAAGGCCTACGACAAGGAGGAGCGCGTCGAGGGCGCGATCTTCGGCCGCGTCAAGGGCGGCTTCACCGTCGACCTCGGCGGCGCCGTGGCGTTCCTGCCGGGCAGTCAGGTCGACGTGCGCCCGGTGCGCGACGCCGGCCCGCTCATGCACATGCCGCAGCCCTTCCAGATCCTGAAGATGGACCGCCGCCGCGGCAACATCGTCGTGTCGCGTCGCGCCGTGCTCGAAGAGTCCCGCGCCGAGCAGCGCGCCGAGATCGTCGCCCGCCTGACCGAAGGCGACACCATCGACGGCGTCGTCAAGAACATCACCGAGTACGGCGCCTTCGTCGACCTCGGCGGCGTCGACGGCCTCCTGCACGTCACCGACATGGCCTGGCGCCGGGTCAACCACCCCTCCGAGATCCTGGCGATCGGCGAGACCGTGAAGGTCCAGGTCATCAAGATCAACAAGGAGACCCAGCGCATCAGCCTCGGCATGAAGCAGCTGCAGGCCGATCCGTGGGACACCGTCGAGGCGAAGTTCCCGATCGGCTCGAAGCACCTCGGGCGCGTCACCAACATCACCGACTACGGCGCCTTCGTGGAGCTCGAGCCGGGGATCGAGGG
>CAZEGY010000240.1:0-5705 GCA_964511815.1 uncultured Rhodovulum sp. | reverse complement strand
TCTCGGTCGCCGTGGCGCTGGCCGACAAGCTCGACACCCTGACCGGCTTCTGGGCGATCGACGAGAAGCCGACCGGCTCGAAGGACCCCTTCGCCCTCCGCCGCGCCGGGCTCGGGGTTATCCGCATCCTCCTCGACACCGGCATCCGCCTGCCGCTGCTCGACGCCCTCCTCGCGCCGACGCGCCGCAACCGCGCGGCGGTGGCGGCGCGCGTCCCCGCCGACGATGCCCCGCCCGATCTCTCCGACGAGCGGGTCGAGCGCGAATGCGCGCTCGTCCTCGCCGGCGACCTCCTCGCCTTCCTCGCCGACCGCCTGAAGGTCCACCTCCGCGGCGAGGGCGTGCGCCACGACGTCATCGACGCCTGCTTCCAACTCGGCGGCCAGGACGACCTCGTCCTTCTCGTCGCCCGCGTCCGTGCGCTCCAGACGTTCCTCGCCAGCGACGACGGCACGAACCTCCTCGCCGGCTACAAGCGCGCCGCCAACATCCTCGCCCAGGAGGAGAAGAAGGACGGGGTCGAGTACTCCCTCGACCCGGACCCGCGCTACGCCGAGACGCTCGAGGAGGGCGCGCTCTTCGCCGCCCTCGACGGCGCCGAGAAGGCCCTCGCCCCCGCCCTCGCGGCCGAGGACTTCGCCGCCGCGATGACCGTCCTCGCCGGGCTCCGCGAGCCGATCGACGCCTTCTTCGAGACGACGGTGGTCAACGCGGAAAGCCCGACGATCCGCCGCAACCGTCTCTGCCTGCTCAACCGCATCCGCACGGTGATGAACCGCGTCGCCGTCTTCTCCGCGCTCGAGGGCTGAGAGCCGGCCGCGGGACCGGAGACGCTGCCACGCGCACCGACGTCGACGCGCGGCGCGGGCGCGTCGTCGACACCCGCGGGCGGCTTGCGCGCCGCCTCCGCCGGCGGCCGGCAAGACGCGGGAGGAAAAGCGAAACCGGGTCTTGCGTCCTCCCGAGGGCGACGCTAGATAGCGGCCCGCGGGTCGTGCGCCCTTCGTCTATCGGTTAGGACTCCAGATTTTCAATCTGGCAAGACGGGTTCGACTCCCGTAGGGCGTACCAACCGGCTATAAGGCACGCGACTCAAACGACGGCACCTGGCCCCTTCGTCTATCGGTTAGGACGCCAGATTCTCAATCTGGAAAGACGGGTTCGACTCCCGTAGGGGCTGCCATCGTCGTCGGGAAGCGGCTGTCGTTCATCGGCCTCTTCCACCCTCCCCGGGGACGCCGCCCGCCGCGCTCCATCCTGCCTCGACGATCTCCATGACGACGCGCGTCGAGGACGCAGGCGTCCTCACCGTCGTCCCGATCGGGCGGTGCTTCCTCCCGAGGCGGCGGTTCGAGGGGCCGCGGAGACGGGCGTGCCCGGCTCCGCCTGCGAAGCGCGGTCGTCGGGGGAGGCCGGTCCCGCGGGGCGATCGCTTCGGCGTCGGCCGGTCCGCGACAGGAGCGCCACCGGCAGGATGCCGATCGCCACGATGATGAGCGCGGAGAGGGCGGCGTCCTCGTAGGTGCCCCGCGCCGCCTCGCCGTAGAGCAGGGTCGCGAGGGTCTCGACGTTGAGCGGCCGCAGGAGCAGCGTCGCGGGAAGCTCCTTCATGCAATCGACGAAGACGAGGAGCCCGGCCGCGGTCAGGGCGGTGCGTGACAGCGGCAGGTGCACCCTGACGAGGGTGCCGGTGGCGGTCTGGCCGAGGGTGCGCGCCGCGTGGTCGAAGCTCTGCGGGATGCGGCTCAGCCCGGCCTCGCTGCCGCCGGCGGAGATCGCGAGGAAGCGCACGGTATAGGCGTAGACGAGCGCGGTGCCGGAGCCGAGCAGCAGCAGGCCGGTGGAGACGCCGACCCAGTCGCGCATCGCGCCGTCGAGCGTGCGGTCGAAGGCGGCGACCGGGATCAGGATGCCGATGGCGAGCACGGTGCCCGGCACCGCATAGCCGAGCGTCGCGATGCGGACGGCGGCGCCGGTCGCCCTCCCCGGCCGCAGCCGCGCCCCGTAGGCGACGACGAAGCCGAGCGCGAGCACGGCGGCGGTGGCGAGGACCGAGTAGGTCACCGTGTTCAGCGTCGCCCGGCCGAGCGCGGGCGAGAAGCCGGCGAACTCGAGGCGCTCGATCGCCGCGACGACGAGGTAGCTCGCCGGAATGGCGAAGCCGATGAGGATCGGCAGGACGCCGAGGACGAAGGCGCAGAGCCCCTTGCGGCCATCGAGGCGGTCGGGCGCCAGCGGGCGCCCGGTCCGGGCGCCGGACGCATAGCGCTGCCTGCGGCGCGCCCAGCGTTCGAGGAGGATGAGGGCGACGACGACGACGAGCATCGCGATGGCGATCTGCGCGGCGCCGGGGAGATCGGTGCGCACGATCCAGGTCGTGTAGACCGACGCGGTGAGCGTGCGGACCCCGAGGAACTGCGCGGCGCCGATGTCGTTCAGCGCCTCCATCAGCGCCAGCGACACGCCGACGGCGATGGCCGGGCGGGCCAGCGGCAGGACCACGCGCCAGAACACCCCACGCCGGCTCACGCCGAGGGTGCGCGACACCTCGACGAGGCTCGCCGCCTGGGTCAGGAACATCGCCCGGCAGGTCAGGTAGACGTAGGGATAGAGCACGAAGCCGAAGACGAAGATCGCGCCCCACAGCGAGCGGATGTCGGGCAGGCGGAACTGCCGCGGGCTGGTGTAGCCGAGCATCCAGCGGATCGCCCCCTGGACCGGGCCGAGCGGGCTCAGCACGTCGAGATAGGCATAGGCCATGATGTAGGTCGGCACGGCGAGCGGGAGCAGCAGCGCCCATTCGAGAAACCCCCGGCCGCGGAAGTCGTAGGCCGACACCAGCCACGCCGTCCCGGTCCCGACCCCGGTGGCGATGACCCCGGTGCCGAGCAGCAGCAGCCCGGTGGTCCACGCCGCCTGGGGCAGGACATGGGTGAGGACGTGCGTCCAGAGCGTGCCGGTGTCGGCGATCGCGACGAAGGCGATGGTGGCGACCGGCAGCAGCGCCAGCGCCGCGACGACGAAGGCGAGCACGGTCCAGCCGGAGACGGGAGTGCGGCGCCGCCCGCCCGGGCGGCGCCTGTCGGGGCTCGTCATGCGACGCGCCGGGGGCAGGTCTCCCCGCCGCGCCGGCCGGTCACTGGCCGAACGTGTCGAAGTCGACCTCGTCGACGAGCTCGCTCGCCCGCGTGCGGAACGGCAGGATCTCGGTGAGCGAGGTCTCGTCGGGGATCAGCTCGCCGAGCTCGGCGATGATCGGATGGACCGCCGCGGCCTCGTTCACCGGGTGCTCGAAGTTGGCTTCGGCATAGAGCTTCTGAGCCTCCTCCGAGACCAGGTATTCGAGGAGCTGCACCGCCTGGTCGCGGTTCGGGGCATGCGCGGCGACGCCGGCGCCGGAGATGTTGACGAGGGTGCCGCCGTTCTCGAACGTCGGCAGGATGACCTTGATCTCGTCGGCCCAGGCCTTCTGCTCGTCGCCGCCGGCGCCCGAGGCCATCAGTCCGACGTAGTAGGAGTTGCCGACCGCGATGTCGCAGATGCCGGCGGCGATGTCGCGCGCGCCGTCGCGGTCGCCGCCGGCGGCGACGCGGGCCTGATTGGCCTTGATGCCCTCGAGCCAGGTCCGGGTCGCGTCCTCGCCGTATTTCGCCATGTAGGCGGCGATCATCGCGGTGTTGTAGGGATGCTGGCCCGAGCGGATGCAGAGGCGGCCGCGCCATTCCTCGTCGGAGAGCTGCTCGTAGGTGAAGCTTTGGAGATCGACGTCCTTGGCGACGTAGAGCACCCGGGCGCGGCCGGAGAGCCCGAACCAGTTGCCCTCGGGATCGCGCAGCGCCTCGGGGACCGTGGCCTCGAGCACTTCCGACTCGACCGGCTGGGTGAGGCCGGCATTGACGAGATCGATCAGCGCGCCGAAGTCGACGGTCATGAGGATGTCGGCGGGCGAGCTCTCGCCCTCGGCGGTGACCCGCTCGATCAGGCCGTCCTGGAGGAAGACGGTGTTGACCGCGACCCCGCTCTCGGCGGTGAAGGCGTCGAGGATGGGCTGGATCAGCCCCGGCTCCCGGGTGGTGTAGATGCTCACCTCCTGTGCGACCGCGGGAGCGACGGCGCCCACCGCGAGCAGACCGGTCGCCGCGAGCGATTTCAGGATGGGTGTCATGTCTGGAGTCCTCATCTGGTGGCCGCGCAGGCGCAGGCAGGATACTGCGCCCATGTGCCGCATTGGGCATTCTCGACAAAGAAAGTCAAGTTTCGGACGGCTCGGTCGCGAGGGATTCCGATGTCACTCGACGGGCGGCAGATCACCGCGCGCGGCGGCGAGCTCCATGATCTCGACGGAGCCGAGGGGCGTCAGGTGCCCGTTGTCCCACTGGATGGGGCTCCCGCCCTCGTCGTAGAGGCGACAGCCCTTCCGTCCGCACATCAGGTCGATCAGGGAAACGTAGTTCACGTCGAGCTGGCGTGACATCGCCCGCACGCGGCGGTCGTCGGCGTCGGGAAGTATCCGGTACTCACGGGGCTACTCACGGGCGCCCCAGCCGGTAGCCGAGGCCGCGCAGGGTCTCGATGCTGTCCCTTCCGAGCTTGCGGCGCAGGCGGCTGACGTAGACCTCGATGGTGTTGCTCTCGACCTCGGCGTCGAACGAGTAGAGCTTCTCCTCGAGGCGTGACTTGGTCAGGATCGCGCCCGGGCTGCGGAGCAGCGCCTCGAAGATCACCCACTCGCGCTGGCTGAGGTCGATCGTGCCGCGCGGCCCGGCGATCGAGCGGGCGACGAGGTCGATCGAATAGGGCCCGAAGGCGACGTTGGGATTGGGGTTGCCGGCGTAGCGGCGCGAGACCGCGCCGATCCGGGCGGACAGCTCGGCGAGGTCGAAGGGCTTGACGAGGTAGTCGTCGGCCCCGGCGTTCAGTCCCGCGATCCGGTCGGTCAGCCGGTCCCGCGCCGTCAGGATGATCAGGGGAACGTCGCCGTTCGCGGCACGCAGGGCGCGCAGGAACTCGATGCCACCCCCGTCCGGCAGGGTGAGGTCGAGCAGGACGAGGTCGTAGGCCACCGCGCCGATGCAGGCGCGGGCGTCGGCGAGGACGTCCACCCAGTCGACGGTGTGGCCCTCGGTGACGACCTGCTCGCGCAGGGCGCCCCCGAGCCCGTGATCGTCCTCGACCAGCAGTATCCGCACGCGACGCCGCCTCCCGATCCCGCTTCCGCCCCGCCGGGGCCTCAGGTGACGAGGCTGGCGATCCGCGTTCGCCGTCCGAAGCGGCGGTCGGCGGAATCGCTCCCTCGATCAGCCACGGTGCTTACTCCGGATCGTCGGGCGATGCTGCACGGGAACCGTCGGCGGCCCGATCACCTTCTGCTCACCCCACCCCGACTCCGTATCATACGCTCACCATCATATGCTCACCGTCGATCGCGCGCGACATCGCCCGGAAGGCCCGGTATCCCTGTCGGCGATCCACCACAGGACGGCGGCGTTGACGACGATGGACGATCCGGCCCCAACCTCGCCCGCGACCGGAGATTGCCGAGGTCACGCCGGGCCGACGCCCGGCGACGGGTCCGCCGCGGGAGCGGCGCCCCGCGCCGACCGGCTCGGGCAGGCGAGGCTGATCCTGATTCTCGCCGAGCTGCTCCGCAGGCGGAGCGTCGGCGAAGCGGCCCGGCATTTCGGCCTGCACAGCTCGGCCATCAG